>JAQUQI010000005.1 GCA_028716165.1 Candidatus Omnitrophota bacterium | reverse complement strand
ATCGTGCACAAACCTGCGCGGCACAGAACCAAAAACTCCCTGGGCATTCTGGGTCTCTATGGCTTGTATCCTGAATATATATCCGAGCGAATCATCTCTTATAGAATCTATCATGGACATAAACATCTCATAAGCCTCCCTCTGGTATTCTACAAGGGGGTCTCTTTGTCCATACCCTCTAAGATGTATGCCTTCTCTTAAATGGTCTATGCCCAACAGGTGGTCTTTCCACTTTGTATCAATGGCCTGCAATAAAACAAATTTAGCTATCTCCTGCATTTTATCAGCGGATATCATTTTCTCTTTCTGCTCATACGCTGTTTTGACCGCCGCAACAATATAGTCCGCCAATTCCTGCCGGCTTAAAGTTGTCATCTTTTCCTTATCAAGCTTGACAAGAAATTTATCTCTTGCCCAATTGGCAAGGTTGGCATAATCCCATTCTTCGCAGTGAAGGTTTTCTGCCGCGTGTAAAGACATGGCCGAATCAGTGACATCGTCAATCATATTAAATATATATTCTTTCAGGTCCGCGCTTTCTAATATGGTTTTTCTCTCGGAATAAATAACCTCTCTCTGCTTGTTCATTACATTATCATATTCAAGGACATGCTTTCTTATCTCAAAGTTATGCGACTCCACCCTTCTCTGGGCAGTCTCAATAGAACGCGCCACGATCCTATGCTCCGCGATGGGAACACCTTCTTCAAGCCCGAAAAAATTAATAAGGCGCATCACCCTGTCCGAAGCGAATATCCTCATAAGGTCGTCTTCAAGCGATATGAAAAACCTGCTTGAACCCGGATCCCCCTGCCTGCCCGAACGGCCTCTTAACTGATTATCTATCCTGCGCGCTTCGTGCCGCTCCGAACCTATAACATGAAGCCCGCCCAATTTCGTAACCTCGTCATGCGCTTTTTTCGCATCCTGGCGGTATTCATCAAGAATGCGTTTTTTTTCATCCTCTGCTACGTCTTTCCCGGAAGCAAGCATCTTTGCGACAGTATCATCCCTTTTAAATTCCGGATTTCCGCCCAGCAATATATCAGTGCCTCTTCCCGCCATATTGGTAGCTATGGTAACAGCGCCCTTACCGCCGGCCTGGGCAATAATATGGGCCTCAAATTCATGGTATTTGGCGTTTAAGACCTTATGCGGTATGCCTTTTCTTTTAAGCACTTGGCTTATCTGCTCTGATTTATCAATAGATACAGTACCCACCAATATGGGCCGGCCTTGTTTATAAAAGGTCTCTATTTCATTTACAATGGCGTTGAACTTCTCTCTGGTTGTGCGGTAAACGACATCGGGGAAATTCGTCCTGGAAAGGGGTTTGTTGGTCGGAATAGACACTACATCAAGGTTATAGATCTTTAAAAACTCCTCTGATTCAGTAAGCGCCGTGCCGGTCATGCCGGCAAGCTTATCATACATTCGGAAATAGTTCTGAAAGGTAATAGTAGCCAAGGTCTGATTTTCATTTTCAATCTTGACGCCTTCTTTCGCCTCTATCGCCTGATGCAGTCCGTCGCTCCAGCGCCGGCCGGGCATCAAGCGGCCGGTGAATTCATCAACAATTACCACCTGTCCGTCCTTAATTATATAATCAACATCACACTTAAAATTACAATGCGCCCTTAGCGCCTGGTTAACGTGGTGCTTGTATTCCATAGATGAAATGGTATGCATGTCCTTTATACCCAGAAGCTCCGCGGCCTTTACTTCACCTGCCTCGGTGAGATACGCCGTGCGGGCTTTTTCATCAATAATATAATCGCCTGTCTCTTCTTTCGTTTTCTCATCACGCGCGCCCTTGGCAAGCCGGGGTATTATCTTGTCAATCTTGTAATATTTGTCTGTGGACGCTTCGGCAGGGCCCGATATTATCAAAGGCGTCCTTGCTTCGTCTATCAGTATACTGTCAACCTCATCAACTATGGCAAAAAAAGGCTCCCGCTGGACCATCTCCTGCCTGGATATCACCATATTATCCCGTAGATAGTCAAAACCAAATTCATTATTCGTGCCATATGTTATATCCGCGCCATAAGCGGCTTTTCTGTCCTGGGCATTCATATCATGCTGTATCACGCCCACAGACAAACCTAAAAATTCATATACAGGCCCCATCCATTCTCGGTCGCGGCGTGAAAGATAATCATTAACGGTGACGACATGCACCCCTTTGCCTAATAAGGCATTGAGATAAACGGGAAGCGTTGCCGCCAGGGTCTTGCCCTCGCCGGTGGCCATTTCCGATATCCTGCCCTGGTGCAGGACATATCCGCCGATTATCTGGCAGTCAAAATGGCGCATGTTTATCACCCTCTTCGCCGCCTCTCTTACAACGGCAAAGGCGTCCGGCAATATCTCATCAAACATGCTGTTGTAAAATTTCTTAAGACATGCCTTTTCTTTGTCCCTGGCCGCCTGGTTCGTTGATTCGTCAACGCGTTTTTTAAGTTTTATTATTTCATCCGAGCAGGCCTGCTGTTTTTCAGCCAGATAGCGGCGGAATTCTTCGGTCTTGGCGCGCAGCTCTTCGTCTGGAAGCGCCGCCACAACCTGTTCGCGGGCATTAACCATGGACAATACGCGCTCCGTTTTTTTCAACTCTTTTTCATTTTGCGAACCAAATATCTTTTTTACAATCCACTTTATCATGTATTTGCCTTTTTAAACCTTAAAAACGCCTGGATAAACCTGTCTATCTCTCCATCCATAACAGCCTGGGCGCCTGAAGTCTCTTCCTTGGTCCTGTGGTCTTTTACCATATTATAAGGATGAAAAACATACGAGCGTATCTGGCTGCCCCATTCAATTTTTTGTTTGGCGGCATGGGCCTTCTCCATCTGCTCTTTCATTTCCTGCTGTTTCTTCTCATAGAGCCGCGCCCTCAATACCTTCATCGCGATAACCCTGTTCTTTATTTGAGAACGCTCGTTCTGGCACTGCACGACAATACCGGTAGGTATATGCGTTATCCTGACAGCGGAGTCGGTAGTATTAACGCTCTGGCCGCCGCACCCGCTTGAACGGTATACATCTACCTTGATGTCTTTTTCAGCTATTTCTATATCAATATCATCGGTTACCTCGGCTATGACATCCACCGACGCAAAAGACGTGTGCCTTCTCTTATTAGCATCAAAAGGGGATATGCGCACAAGCCTGTGGACGCCTCTTTCACCCTTAAGATAACCGTATGCCCAGTCTCCTTTGATGATAATGGTGGCATTTTTTATTCCAGCCTCTTCTCCGGGCAATAGGTCAATATTGTCAACCTCATAGCCCATAATATTGGCCCAGCGGCAATACATCCTCAAAAGCATGTTTGCCCAATCGCATGATTCCGTGCCTCCGGCCCCGGAATTGATATTAATTATAGCGTTGTTGATATCATGCCTTCCGCTTAAAAGGCTTTTAAACTCAAGGCTGTCCACAGAAGCCTTAAGGCGGGCCAGCTCAACAGACGCCTCTTTTATGGAAGGCTCGTCTCCATCGTCTATTATAGAAAATAGTTCTTCTATGTCGCGGCATCCATTCAGGCAGGAATTGAAAGGCTCTGTCGTGGCCTTAAGAAATTTCAGCCTTGTAATTATCTCGTTGGCCTTCTGCTGATTGGCCCAAAAACCCTGGGCAGACATGGTTGATTCTATATGAGAGATCTCGGCGAGCTTATTGGGTATGTCAAAGATACCCCCTTAGGCAGTTAAGCTTACCCTTTATTTCTTCTATTTGTGATTTTATCGTTTCTTGCATGGCAGTTTAGAGAATATCACAGCGCGCGGTTTTTTACAAGCTGATTTTGCTTGTTCTCTATGCTATTTATGACAATCAAGCCCGGACGCGGCAAGATTTGGCGCATTTAATACGGGCCTCTTTGAGCAGCATGCGGCGTTTTGCCCCGGCGCCTTTGGCAAAACCTCCTATAGAACCGTCTGATCTTATAACCCTATGGCATGGAACCAGCCCTATATTCCGGTTTTTATTCAAGGCATTTCCGACAGCCCTCCAGGCGCGCGGATGCCCTATTTCCAGGGCAATGTCTTTATACGTCCTGGTCTGTGCCGCCGGTATGCGGGAAACAGCATCGTATACTTTTTGCCTAAACTCTGAAATGGTCGTAGACCGCTTTTGCTTCTTTTTCATTGATAAATGCCGTTTTTTTAAGCTGGCTTATATCGGCTGTTTTGACTTTGTCAAGCGAACCAAAATATTTAATTAGCTCGGCTTTTCTCTTAGGGCCTATTCCTTTTATGCTGTCGAGCTCTGAACGCTTTGTCTTTTTGGCGCGCAAATGCCTGTGATACGTTATGGCAAACCTGTGCGCTTCATCCCTTACTCTCTGGCATAACAACAAGGCGCCGGAGTATTTACCTAAAAGAACAGGGTCCTTCTTCTCATGTATATAAAGCTTATCCGGATTTTTGGCAATACCGGCTACGGGGACATTCATTATCCCCAGAGAACGCAGTTGGGCCTTGGCCGCCGACAGATGGCCCCGTCCACCGTCAATTAAAATAAGGTCGGGCATAGGAATTTGTTCCGCCAAACTCTTTTTATACCGCCTATAAACTATCTCACGCATCATGCTATAATCATCTATTACATCAACTGTCTTAATCTTAAAATGCAGGTAAGAATCCTTGCACGGCCTGGCCCGCTTAAAACAAACCATAGAACCCACGGCCTCTTTGCCGCTTGTATTTGAAACATCAAAGGCCTCTATTGTCATAGGCTGGCGCAAAAGGCCCAACAAAGACCTTAGCTCTTCAAGCTCCAACAGATCAGCCTCATTTGCGGCGGCAGAGGCCTTGCCCCGGGCTTCGGAACTGTTGTATGTTGTCAAAAACAGGGCGGAAAGAGCCTTTATGCGGTCTCTGACGGCCGCGGCCTTTTCGTAATCTTTGTTATCCGAGGCCTCCTTCATCTTTCGTGACAACATATCCAAAAGGTCCTGCTGTTTGCCTTCAAGGAACAATCTCAATTCCTCAACGCAGGCAAGGTATTCGGCCCTTCTATCATCACCCGTGCACGGCGCCAGGCACTGGCCGATATGCATGTTAAGACAGCCTTTCCTGGAATTGCCTGAAGGCATATTACGGCACGACCTTAAAGGAAATGTCCTTCTTAACAATTTAACCGCCTCCGACAAGAGGCTGGCATCAGTAAACGGGCCGAAATATACCGCCCCGTCGGATTTCAATTTTCTGACCACCGTAAGCCTTGGATATTTTTCGTTCACCGACAGCTTAAGCCTCGGATACGCCTTGTCATCTTTAAGCAGTACGTTAAACTTTGGGTTATACCTCTTGACAAGAGCTGATTCAAGCAGAAGCGCCGTGGATTCGGTGGAAGTACGTATATATTCAATTTCCGAAATACTTTCAAGCAGGGCGGTTTTTTTACCGTGGCAATGGCCCGAAAAATAAGATCTCACCCGCTTTTTTAAAGATGCTGATTTCCCGATATAAATAATAACGGATTCTTTGTCCTTAAAAATATACACTCCGGGCGAATCGGGGATAGAGCCTATCTTTTCCTTGATATCCAAGATCTTAACTCCTCAAACTCTCTAACGCGAAAACAATAGCAGGCTATCGCGTAAAAAGCTATTGCCGCGCATATGGCCAGAAAAAGGGCCGCTATTGAAAAAGCGCCTCGCGGCGGCATGCTCTTTAATGAAAATGAATATACCCAATAAGAAACAACTCCTGTCATGGCCGATGCCGCCGTAATTTTCAACAATGACACAAACAGCATTCCTTCATAAAAAGTGCCCGCCTTTTTTTTCAAGACAAGAAAAAGCATTACCGCGTTAAGAGCGCCTGCCAGAGAGCCTGCCAAAGCAAGCCCGCCTACCTTAAGCTTGAACATAAATGCTATGCTAAAGGCTATGTTCGCTGCAAGAGACACGGCTGCAAGTTTTACAGGCGTTTTCGTGTCCTGCATGGCATAAAACCCGTTTACAAGTATCTTTATGGCCCCGTACGATAAAAGTCCGAACGAACAGTAGAAAAGCGCGCTGGCGGTTATGCCCGTGGAATAACTGCCAAAAGCGCCGCGCTGAAGCAGTACCTTTGTAAGCGGGCCTGATAATGCCGCAAGCCCTGACGCGGCAGGTAAAAGCAGAAAAAAAACGCTTCTTAAAAGAAAATTTATGGATAATGAAAACTCCCTGTCCTGTTTATTGACTACATAGCCGGAAAGTTCGGGTAAGGACGCCTGGGCAAGCGCTATCGCGAATATGGCAAGCGGCAATTGCATTATCCTGTTTGAGAAATAAAGAGCGGCTACCGCGCCTTCTCCTACTATTCTGCCTATTGAAGCGAGCGCGGTCGCGACAAAGACATTGATCTGGTATATGCCGCTTCCAAAAACCCTGGGTAAAAGCAGGCGGAATATTTTTTTTACCTGTGGATGGAAAAAACCTCTTTGGGTAAATAGCATACCGCTTCTTAAAAGCACGGGAACCTGGCTCAATGCCTGCAGTATACCGCCTGCCAATACGCCTACGGCAAGGCCTGTTATATCCTGCCTCCATATAAACATACATAAGATAAGCGAAATATTCAACAGCCCTTGCCCAAAAGCGGGCACAGTAAAATGTTTGAGAGAATTCAAAACCCCCATACCATAAGCGGCGAAACCTATAAATATAAGATACGGAAACATCGCCCGCGTAAGGACTACCGCGGTATCAAATTTCAGGCTGTTTTCAATAAACCCCGGAGCCAAGGCAAGCACTATGGGTTTTGAAAGCAGAAACCCTATTGCTGTCAATGCGCACAATATAATGAGGACAAGCTTTAATAAAATATTGGCCAAGCTCCAAAACGCTTCTTTGCCTTTAAGATTAAGCTCTTCCACCAGGACAGGCACAACCGCCGAATTTGTAGCGCCCTCACCTATCAGGTCGCGCATAAGGTTAGGTATCCTAAATGCCACGATAAAAGCCTGCGCGTTTATGCCGGTACCGAAAAGGGCCGCGAACATTATGTCCCTGACAAAGCCCAGAACGCGGCTTAAAAGCGTTGCCAGCCCTATAATACCCGCGGACTTTGCTATAGATTTATTAGTTGACATGGCTTGCTCTGTTATGTTATATTATCATTTCACATTATCGGAGGATAATATGGCTAATCTAAAATCGGCAAAAAAATCAATAAGACAAGATAAAAAAAGAAGGCCTCACAATACCGCGATGCTGTCCGAACTTAAAACCCTTACCAAAAAATTAAACGCCTTTATAGCCGGGGGCAAGACCGAAGAGGCGTCAAAGTTTTTTAGCGTCCTAATGTCTAAACTGGATAAGGCAGCCAAGAAAAATCTAATAAAGCGCCAGAATGCCGACCGTAAAAAATCACGCCTGTCATTAAAAATATCAAAACTTAAAAAAGGCTTGCCTGCCAAAGATAAGAATCATCCCGTTTAACCGGCAAGTTTTACGACAAGCGCCTCTAACAGATAGCTATCGTTTATATTGCTTGATTTTATCCAGATATCCGTATTGGACAGGCTTTGCAGGTTCTTTTTAAGCTTTACCAGTGAAAAACCCTTTGCCTGCGCTATAAGTTTGTTTAATCTGTAAGAACCTGTTTTAAGCCCTGCCATCATATCCTGCAATGACGCCCCGGCAGAAATCATTTTTTTGACCTTCAAAAGCCTGATGATATGCCACGCCATTAATCCTATTGCCTGCGTTGGAGACAGGTTTGTCTTCAGCAAATCGTTTAAAACAAGCAGTGCCTTATCGGGCATCTTAGCGTTTGTAGCATCCAACAAGGCAAATGTTGAGCTCTCGCAAGGAGCATCTAAAAAAAGCGCCACGTCATCTTCCGTAATATCCTGCCTGGCTCCTGTATAAGCGCTTACCTGTTCAATGCAAGACAAGGCCCTTCCCATATCTTGCCTGGCAGAACCGGAGATAAGAGCTGCTGTCGCGCGATTTATTTTCTTGCCATTTTTGCCGAATTCTTGAATAACCCAGTCAGATATGTCGTCTTCATCATCAATAGTCGTATCAATCTTATCAACGCAGTCAGGCAGTGACCTGGAGAAATTCTGCAGTTTCACGGAAGACTTTCCGCCCAGCATAACAAGAAATACGTTTTCAGGCCGGCAACTTTTTATATACGCCATAAGATGGCCTCTGTCCTCTTCAGAAAAAACCTCCGGTTCAACAAGAACGGCCATTCTGCGCGAACCTGTAATTGAGAAAGTCTGCAAAAAATCTATGATAATAGCCGCGGATATATCCCTGGCATAATAAAGATTAAAGTTAAAGGCGTCGGCAGCTTCGCCCATAATTTTTCTCTTAAGCTTATCCAGGCATAGCCTTTTTCTAAACTCATCGGCTCCGGTTAGTAAATAGACAGCGGCATGTTTATTGGGTGGGATATTACCAGCTTGGCGCATCTTTACCAGACCTCTATGGTCCTTTCAACTACCCTTCTTGCCAAATCCTTAATAGCATCTGTTACAGCCTCATCCTCGCTCTTGGCCTGCTGGCCTGACGTGAAATAATATTCACTGCCCGCAAAATTATGCTCCGACCACACGACATTACCCGTCTGGGCTTCCACAAGCTTAAGATCAACAAATATGGCAATCCTGTACTGATCTATAGTATCATTATAGCCGTATTTGGTAGGCTCTCTTCTAAAATCAACAAGACTGCCCTCCATTATAAGGTCCGCGTCTTTTTTTTGGGCCAATCGGAGATGGCCGTCAAATATAAACCTGTCTATTATCGCCCTGGTCACATCAACCTCAAGCAAAGGCCTATAGGTCTTATACCTGCGCCGATCCGATACCTCATCGGTTATGGGTATCTTGTTAGAAAAATTTTCAACGCTTATTGTCTTTAAGTGCGGGGGCAAAAGAGAGCCTGTGGTATACCCGCAGCCGGAAATAAAAAAAGCGCCTAAGGCGGGCAAGCAGTAAAGGCATAATGACAATAAAAAAATATATTTCTTCATATTTTCCAGATCCAGCGCGGGGCTGTTATTTCCCGGCCGCTTTACTTTTTACCCGTTTTTGAGCAGCCTCAAACCTCTCAAGCGCCTTTGGCGCGAATGAAGAACTTGAGAATTCGTCAAGGATCTTTTTGTAATAGACTGCCGCCGAATTATACCTTCCTAACCGCTCGTAGAACCTGGCATTCTCCATGTAATGAGCGGCCTGTTTTTCAATTATCTCCCGTTTCTCTTTTTCGGCTGTTTTAACCAATTCGCTGTCGGGATGAGACCTCTTGAACTCCTCAAACTCATCCAGGGCCTGCTCGGCCAGAGACTGGTCATAACTGCTTCCTGACGAAGCAACAGAGGCTGTCAGAGCAAGCTGAAATTTAGCCTCTTGCGCGACATCGCTGTCCGGGTAATCATCAACTATTTTCTGGAAAGCCTCTCTAGCCTCCTGATAGAAACTAATCTTCTTATAAAGCTCTCCTACGCGAAACTGGGCAACGGGGGCGTTTGGACTGTATGGCGCGTTGGAGACTACTTTTTTATACACATCTATTATTTGTTCGGGCAATGCCTTAAATTTGAGCCCAAAGAATTTTGTTTTTTCCCCCTCATAAAGCCTGTTGCCTATATCAAACTGCCGGTTCACGATATCTTCGGTTCTCTGGGTAAACGGATAATCATCAATAACTTTTTGAAACGACTCAAATGCCTGATAAGGATAATCCATATTCTCATAGCAGAGTCCCATATAATACTGGGCCTCTGACGCCGCTTCAGAGCGCCTGTAGTGCCTTATTATCTTTCCAAATTCCGAAAGCGCTTTCTTGTAATCCTTAGCCTCAAAAAAATCCATAGCATAAAGTAGCTGTTCTTTGGGGGTGTCTTTGGGGGCATATTTGGGGTTTATCCATTTCCTTGTTTCAGGCGTCCAGACCCAGTAGCAATAACCTGTGCCGGCATGCGCCAAATGGATAAATATAATAATATATATTAGTCTTAAATAGATTCTCATAGGATAAAAACTTGTTGTATATCAGTTTAATATATCATTGCGCGCTGTTTTTGTCAATAGGCGATTAAGCGGAACATGGGGCAAAATAAACGCAACAGAGGCAATAAAAAGAGAATTTTTAAGGTATAACCGAAGCAGGGGCGGGAGACTTTGCCAGAAAATTTGACAGATGTTTTTTGTCTTCTTCTGTCATATCCACGAACTGCAAGCCCACATTATAAGAGGAACTCCGCGGGGCCTTTTGTATCCAGGCAACTTTTGAGATCGCTTTTATAGGTTTGGAAAAAGTCGGAACAGAAACCTCCAGAATAAGCCTTGTAAAAATTGAAAGGAATTCGTTTGAGATAAAACGAACCCCTCCGGTGCTTACGTCTTTTGTAAGAGAACCTGTATAGGTTTCTATAGGTCTCTGTATATCTTTAAACTGAAACGGAAGCCTGGCCTCTATCCGAGGATATGACCTCTTTTCCTTAACATAAGGCTGCATTATTTTCCCCCGACAATGTTGAACTATTTATACGTGATTATAACATTATATATATAATGTTGTCAAGCTCCATTTAAAACTTTTTTAAAAATAAATCAAAAGTAATATTTCTATAAGCTACATCATCTTGCGGTCGGGCAAAGCCTCTGCCACAATAAGAAGTATAATATAATAAACCCCTATAAGCCACAATGGTATATATTCAGTGTTGAAAAAAGCGTATGGCAGGCCGGCAAAAAGCTTTACGATGCGCAGGAGCAGATAAAATAACGCGTGGTTGAGGCAGGAAAAGGCATAAGCCAATGGCCAAAATAATCCCGGGATACAGACAAGTATTATGCCCGCTGTTAATAAGACCGCCAGAAGCGGGACCACGAATAAATTGGCAATTATCGTAACGGGAGATATTATTCCAAAGTGATAAGCAACCAACGGCCAGACGCCCGCAAAAACAGCAAGTGATGAAAAGAAAGTTTTAAACAGATATGGCATAAACTTTCCCGTATTTTTTTGTCTAATGGATTTGCCCGGTCTAAAACAGCTTGGTAAAAAAGCGGATTCAATTTTTGGGCAAAGATACACAATAAAAAATACGCAGGCAAAAGAAAGCTGAAAACCCGCGTTAAATAACTGCATAGGATTAATAAGCAATATTAGCAATCCCGCGAAAAAAAGGGCTGAAAAAATATCAAAATCCCTTTCAAGGACTACGGATAATAGGTAAACGGAAATCATAACGGACGCCCTGACCACCGGCGACCGGGAACCCGCGATAAAGGCGTATATCCACAAAAAAAATATAACGATGGTGATAATGTATTTTTTAGGCAGGCGGAATAACTTAAGACAAAAAAAGAATACCGACGATAAGAGTCCGACGTGGAGCCCGCTTACCGACAAAATATGCATTGTACCCGTTCTGATAAAAAGATCTGATATATGCGGGGGCATGAATTCGCGCCTTCCCAGAAGCATGGCGTTAAGCAGGGCTGAATCCGGATAGGGCAGGTATCTTTTTATGCGCTTTTCCATCCCCCGCCTTAACTTATGAGCGCATTTTGCCGGAAAGAAACCGCGCGGCCTGCCGGAGTGGGCGATATCGTCGTCATCTCTGACATCCAAACAGCAGTGAACACCTTGAAGGTAAAGGTATTTCAGATAACTTCCCCTGCCATTATCCGCCATAGAATCGTCCGTTCTTTTTATTGTGCCTCGTATGATCAAATTATCACCCGAATCGTATTCCGTATCATTGTCACGGATCGTAACCCAGGCAAGGCCGCGTGCTTTTTTGTAAGTATTGCCATTATCATAATGCAATATACTGAATAAAAAACTGCAACGCCTTTGGCCCCATTTCTGCCACGCGTATGAAGGAAGCGATTCCACGATACCGTTTAAATAGCAATCAACCCCTTCACTTTTTTCAACATTGCGGATATTATCTTTTGATAAAATATGAAAATTAGAGTGCAGCAAAACACCCGACGCGAATATAAGGGCAAAAAACAAAGCAGGGAAAAATCGCGCGAACTTTATGGCTGAAATTCCCGCAAGAAAGGCTAATATAACGGCAGCGGACAGAACGATGAAAAAATCCAAATTTACATAATGAGAAAAAATAATACCGAATACCAAAAAAACAAAACAGCCTGCCGTGGGCCTGCGCAGGATATTTACTATAACCCATTTTGACTGCATAGCGTATTTTGCCATGGGTAGCTTGCAAAACAATATTTTACCAGCATACCGCCGGCAATGTAAGCGGCGGATAGATCAATCGCGGACAGTAATTTGTTTGGCCATGGCTTCATATTTTTTCCTGCCAACCCCTTTTACCTTTAATATATCTTCCACAACAGAGAAGGGCCCGTGCGATAATCTGTATTCAATGATCCTTTCGGCAAGTTTATAGCCTATGCCGGGTAATTTAACAAGCGCGTGCCTGTCCGCGGTATTGAGGTTTATTATGCCTTTTTGAGATATTTCCGATTTAGCACTGCTAATACCGTCTGTCTTAATAAGCGCGCCACGGCAGGCGGGAATATTTGCCTTGGAGTAATACGACATGCCTGCTGACACAATAATACCACAGGCAATAAAGAGGGCTATAGTTCTTTCCAGTCTTCGCATATGCTGTTAAGCGGCACTATTTCAAACCCCTTCTCTTCTAATATCTCAATTATCATACCAAGGGCCTTTACGGTATTGCGGCGGCAGGGCCTATACTGAATATTTCTTCCGTCATGCAGAAGTATTATAGAGCCATCACGCGCCTTTTGCGTGGAAACATCCGCGATCCTGCGCGCAGAATACCCCATCCAGTCCATAGAATAACATTTCATGTCCCAGAGAACCAGCTTATAACCCTTTGCCGTGATAAAACGTTCTATCGCTAAGTTATATTCACCGTAAGGCGGGCGAAAAAAACGCGGTTTGATACCGAGCAAGTCCTTAAAAACCTTTTCTGTCCGTTCAACCTCAAACGCGCAATCTGCAGGCGATAACCTGTTAAGATGCGGGTGGCTATAAGAGTGATTACCTATATCATGGCCTTCTTGCTTGACCCTTAACGCAGTATCCGGTTCGCGTTCAACGTTTTTGCCCGGGAAGAAAAACGCGGCCTTTATGCTGTTATGCGACTTGAGTATATCAAGAATTTGCAGGCTGTATTCGCTGTTGGGGCCATCATCAAAGGTAAGCGCCACTCTGCGCCGGAAGGGAGAATTCATAATATTAATCTTAATAAACGAAAAATGCTTAAGTCAATAAAACGAGGAAAATAAAAACCGGTATAATTACAGACGGCAGCAGGCCCTGTTAAGAAGCCCGCTGCCCTCATATTCAAGACAAATTATTAAGCCGATATCAATGCCGACAAAGCCTGCTTGTGCAAATGCTCATAATACGAAGGATCTATAGCGACAAGGGCCGGTAAGTCCAGCACAAACCTTGATGTCTGCAAAAAGACATCCAGAACGCTCTGAGGTAAAGTTGACTTTGTAATATAATTATACATCTGGCCTATCACAGAACTTAATGATACCGCTGTCTCCGGATTATAGGCCAAAAGGCCCTTTGCCAGGATTATTATCTGTTCCAAAGGCATATATCCGTCGGAAGCCACTGATTGTATGTCAATATTTTTTGTTATACCTTCAATCGGCTGGCTGGATATCGCTATCATATCAGCGTTACGGTCAGTCTGGGGAGAATACTGTGATAACAGCCGGATAACACAGCCAAGCTTGCTTTCCAGCGCCTGGAGATAAGGGCTTGCCTTGTCAAGCATGGCTGTCAATATGGCCCTCTGGTTCTCGGGTATCTCATTCTCATTAATAACTATAGTGCCTTTAGTGTCCCTGATGCCCGTTTCCTGCGCCCTTAATGATGTTTCATAAATTCTGTTCATGGTCTCAAGCGACACATCAAGCTTCTCAATGTCTTTATGAAGTTCAGCCATTGCTTCGGGCGATTTAGCGGCAGTATCTTCTAATAATTTTTGTAAAGCACCAATATCTTTCATATATTCTTTAAGCGTATCTGCTGTCATGATGTTCGCGTTTGTTGATAACTTGTTAAATAGGTTTTGATCCACGGCCAATATATTTCCACGGATTTCATTTGCTTGTTCAACAATACCCGCGGAAGAAGACTTGGTGGGAGTCTGGCCTTTGCCTTTGGCCTGCTGCTCTTCTTCAGCGATTATACTCGCTTCAGTAATAGCCTGCTCCGGAATACCCACAAACATATTAAACTGTTTGGACAATTCCTCGTCTACGTGAAATACAGCCTTTACCTCTTCTGACTGGTCATTCAAAGACACGGCAAACATAACAAACTTACCGCCTTCAATAGGCACAGTGATAAGATATATAGTATCATCGCCTACATTTTCTATACGCACAGCGCCTTCGGGCATCTCTTTTGAGCTTTGGATATTTTCTAAAACCCGCTTTACCCCGTCTATATTTTTTAAAGAATCCTGGAAATCCTGCAGAGACTTGCCAGCGTGATACAGTGCCCTCATCGGGCCAAGGTTCTTTTCCGCGTCGGTACCGGTTGCATCCTTAATCGTATTATTATACGCAATAAATCCGGCACATATAGCTATCGTTGATATCAAAAAAGATTTCAGGCAAAAAGCTAATTTCTTATTTTTCATGATAAGCTCCTTTTTTGTATATTTTCTTTGTAATGCCGCGCGTATTCTTCCGCGCGCTGAATGAATTCTTCAAGCCCGCTTTTCGCGCCTAATAATATTGACCTGTAAAGGCCGGGGGGGCCGAGTGATTCTATATTGGGGGTAACAACTATATATGATATACCGCGTTCCTTTAAAAGCTTCGTTATGCCGTCGGTATGAAAACCTCCCGAAATAAGGACGGCAATATCGGCATTATTATTTTTCATGGCATCAACAGTGTTCTTAACAAGCACGGCATCCCTCTCTTCCGCGATATTATAAAACCTCTCCATGTCAGGAAGCCTGGCGGCTATATCCCTAAAAGCAGGATCAAGCTCATATAACACGCTGTACCGTTTTGCAATATCAGTTATAAAATTTATTATATATGCCGGAACAAATTCTTTCCTGTTTGCTCTGTAATACTGAATGTCATTTACCGTAACCTTAAGGCTGAACATGTCCCTTAAGATAAGCAGATTGTGATACATCCTGTCTATCTTTCGCTGGGCGTCATCCGTAAAAAGCGACTCTTTAACGGCGTTTTCTAAAGCCGCAATCTCTTTAAAAAGAGCGGTATTATCTATGTCCGAATAAAGATTTATATAATCAATATAAAGGGCGAGCTGGGGATAATCATTTTTAAGGTCAACCGATTTTTGACCGGCGGCCATATCAGAGAGATAATTATAAAAAAGCCTTGGGCTTAAAGCCCCGGTCTTAAAATGAAGGCTTTTATCAAGAAGCTCCGACAGGGGCCTGGGTTCAAGCGTTTGGCTTAATTTTTCAATACATTGCGCCCGTTCGTCATCTACTTTCAAAAAATCAATCCCAGACTCTTTTTCAACAACTAAAACTAATTTCATAAAAACAGGGTAAGCATCCGGGTCATAACCTCTTTCACGGTACAATCCGTCAAGGTAAAGCACGTATTGTGAAAAATCAAGCGTTTCATCTTTATACGCGGATATTTTTTCATCAAACTCTTTAAGGGCGCTTGTGTACGCTTTAGCTTTAATAGAATCTAATATACTTTTTATATTATCATAAAACCTGACATTATCCGCTTCGGCCTCCAGCGATTTTACGTAGGCATCAACATTATCCTGATGTAGTGCCTCGTCATCAGCTCCCAAAAATAAAAAATCACCATGCCGCATCATATGGGCATATCCCGCCCCGTCAATGCGTCCTGCCTTCAGCATATATTTGGCGGTGGATTCTTTGATGCTGTCGTTTGGTTGTTTGGCATAGGGCGATGTTTCAAGCCTGCCCACACAGCCCTCTATGGCAACAAGGCCTATACGATATTTACCCATAAGTTCGTTTAGTATATTATAAATGGACAACTGCGCGTCATAATTACAATGCAGATCCTGTATGTGCACAACTATACCGCTGTTTGTTCCGGAAAAAAAACTTTCACGTATAATACCGTGATTTTCAGACACCATCTCATTAATATTGCCTACGGATTGGGCAATCGCAATACCGCTATGGATTACGCAGAAACTTAACAATAAAAATAAAATATTTCTAATCATATGGATACAACCTTGGTATTTAAACTTGAAACTTAATATTATATTTTAAAAGTCTTTTAATAAGTATACACCTATTCTTATACATTGTCAACTGTTTGGTATAATATAAAGAAATTAAAATCTATACTGGCCGCCTAAAGTAATGCCAAATGTTTCAAGTTTATTATCCGGCATTTCATGGCTGACAATACCATCGTCTATTCTCTGCGTCTTTCTTAAATTCTGCATATCATAAAAACCACCGAGATTTAAATCAAAACGGTCTGATACGGCATAATCAATACCGCCTTCCGCGTGCCATATATCCCCTTTATCACAGGTAAGCCTGCCGAGACGGCTGTTATTTATCGGAGCATAAACAAGCGGCGCCCAATAACCTCCCGTATAAAAATTAAAACTGTTGACCGGGCCCGCGTCAATTCTTCCGCCGATACCGGCATAGGTAATATTAAAGTTCTCGCTAACCTCTCCGAGTTGAGAAACATTGCTTACAGCTGATATCTGGCCGCGGGAAAATTCCACTCTTCTATATCCGGCACACAGCATCGGGGTAACTGATACGTATTTTGAAGAATTTGCTATGGCCCATCCGATATTCGCGTTAATGTCAGCGCCCCTCAAACTCATATCATCGGTCTGATAAACACCCAAGCCTTCATATTCCCACTTCTCCTGGTCTTCAAGCGTGGTAAATAAGCCTAATCTTATGCCGCCTTCCCAGTATTCCCTGTCATAGGCGTCAAGCCCAAGGTCAAACCTTAAAAGATAATTGTCCCAATCCGATTTGACCGAAGCGCTGTCGGCATCTTGTTCATAATTGGCCCAGCCGCCGGAAAATTTGGCAACAAGCGCCGCTCCGGGTATTGCCGGATTGAGAGGGCCGAAGGCATTAGGCTTTGAATCAATAAGAGCGGCGCCTTCACGTTTATCAGAAGGGCCGAATTTACCCGTATAAGAAAACCTGACTATATGCCTTGTATCCAAAGCATTTATATCATCGTGTTCCTCGGGATACGCGTAATCATAACCAACATAAGCTCCATACATCACTCTTAAATGCTGATCCTGATTTATCTGGTAGTCAAAAGCCGCGAAGATATTATGATGCCCGTCAAAATTATAACCCTCATTTGTAACGACCTGTTTATATAGATCTCTCTGCCTTGTGTATTGATAAAGGAAACCGAGAGTAGTTCTGGGGCATGGCTTAAATTCCAATTCTATACCCTGCGCCGTTGGATTATCATCAATAGCCATGGCGTATTTATTCTCATTATAAGTATACTTGAGAGTGACCTTTAACGGAGCAAAAGGATAATAGATAAACCGGGCCTTATAAATATTATAATATTTATAAGGCGGCACGCCAAACGGGCCCTGGCCATAGAGAGCGGGCACGATTTGGTCCCATAAAATACCCTCTTTATAATATTCATCCACCCATTCGGTATTCAATAAACCTCTCGGATAATCCTTAGGATCATTCGTTGTTTCAAACACGCCTTCAGCCGTAAAATAATCGGTCAGGTCATATTGAAGGCCCGCGGAGAAGGCCCCGATAGAAGGGTCTTTACCGCCTTCAATGGCATCATTCTTAAGCCACACATCTTCATAAGCAAAATAATCGGTAAAGGCGCTGTAAGCGCTTTTGGCGTTTATAAGAGGGTCAATGCCCTGCTTTGTTTTTGGTAAATGTTTATAGAACCCAAGGCCTTTTACCGTTAGTTTGTCTGCCGGCTTATAAGTGCCTTCAAGCCTGTATACATCCTCTATATGATCATTTGAATCGCTGTAAACGGTCCTAAAATTAAATTTTGTATCAAGCGGCATATCGGGGAATTGCGCCTTAGCGGTAATATTAAAGGCATTGCGCCCGACATCAAGCCCGTCTCCAAACATTGAAGCCTCATTCTCCGGATTAATATCATCAAAATATATATGCTTGGCGAATTCAAACTCTTTTCTCGTAAACCTGTAATTTGAAAGCCCGGGGAAAAACCTATCGTTCATGCTGGTAAACATCGCCTTTATCTCATACCTGTCCCCTTTGCCTCCGGTCGCGTTAATCGGGCCCTGGCTCTGCAGGCCAAACCCTCCGGCATATCCGGTATAATCACTTCTATAACCATTGGCCTCATCAACTTTCATATTGCTTACCGCCATTTGGCCTAAAAGTTGAACATTGTCAAAAATCCTGTAAGCCGCGTCTATGGAACCAAGATTATTCATTGCCTCTAAAGACTGTTTATATACACCGCCCTTAAACGTATATAGCCCGCCTAATGTAAGCCTGTCCGTGACAGGCGAGCGTAGTTCAAAAGCCGCGGGAATGCTTGAGGCTTGTTCATAACTATCCCAAAGGCTTCTTGGCGTTGCCGCGACCATTTTTATGGATGTGCCGCTGGGAAATTCCGCGTTAAATGATGCGCCGCGCAAAAATGTAAGCCTTGTATCTTCGCTGTCTCTTGCCATAAACGACAGATTCCTGACCCACTGTCCTTTTTTAAGAGGATTATTCGCTCTGCTAAAAACACGGCTTTCATCATATCTGTCAAGCCAGGCGCTTTCTTCCCACCATATTTTGTTATTTGACAAGCGCAAAGGATCGTCGGATGTAAGAGCTTCTTCCTGGCCGGCCATGGCAAATACCTTCATATTGTACGGGTCTTCATTATACTCAACCCATAGTTTCCTTATAGGGACATACATCCTGTCTATTTCTTCTTCCGGCACGCTGAACGTGTTACTGCCCCAATCCGTTAACCCCGTATAACTGGCCGATGACGTTTTGTCATCCTTTACCTTGTTTTCATTTATCCTGACAATATCTCCTTTATCCGTCCTGTAAGTCTCATTTATGGTGGACCTTGTATTTGACCAGTATTTATACTCCAGCTCCATACTGTCGCCGCCGGACCCGGTAACATATACTTTCTTTTTACCCACAAAGGTCCATGGGTCTATAACCATTTGGCCAAAACCGCTGACATTATCGGTTATATGCGCGTCTAAATCAACTTTTAACCTGGAATATATGCCCTTGTCATAGCTGTTGTGCCTGTCTTCGCCGTATAAAAATCTCCAGCTTGTATTACCGGGCATATTATGATAATCCGCGTTGGCGTCTTTCCATAAAAAACCGCCGCTATCCGCGCCAAAAGCTATGCGGTATTCTCCACGCATAACCGAAGGCGCTATATGGCTGTTTATATTGCCGGAGCCTTCCTGTATTTTTTGATTAAAACCGTCGGAGAATTCCTGAAACAACGGCATTCTGCATTCAAAAGGTTCTTTTAAATACAATGAAGGCGTTTCGTCTTCTTCCCGTGCCGCAGGCAATAAAGCCGAGGGATATTTTAAAACCGAGCCATAAGATCCTGCTTCGGCGCCGGATGAAGGCATGTCATCAGGCAACGGATACGATAGCTCGGAAGGATAATTTTCATATGGATATTTTTTAGTCTCTTCATCCGCTTCCGCGTCCCGCTCTCTTGCTTTAAACGTTGACGGGATCGGCGTAATACGATAACCGGGCTTCGGAATACGCCTTACGGCAGGAGCTGTATATTCGGACTGCGAGGGCCTTGTTTCATCCGAGGGCTCATTGCGAACAATCTGCTCCGTCCGGTCAACATCATCGTTATAAGCCGGTGGGGCATTATAGGTAAACGCTTTTTTAGCCCTGGAACTTAGCGTGTCAGCAGGTTTTATTTCGCGAATAGCAGTATTTGAGCTGGAATCTGCAAATACGGGTTTTTGGTTAGAGTCTGCCGGGCGTCTTGCGCCTTGGGTGTAAACTTCCGGAGTTTCGGATACTTCATTTACCGCTGATTGTATAATCTTTTCCCTGCCCGACGATCCGCTTATCGTTTTCTTGCCGCTTAAAGACTCTCTTGCCATTATGATTTTTGCGCGCGCCTGCTGGGAATTGGGTTGTATAATCAATGCCCTTTCAAACGATTCAATAGCAGACTCATATTGCTCATCGGACAAAAATTTTTCACCGCGGTCCATGTAATATTTATAAGCGCCCTTATACTGGCAGGGGGTAAACTGTGTTTTTTCTTCAATATCAGAGGCATGCGCAAAGCCTGAAAATGACAGAGCTATTGACATTATGAATATTACCGTTAATATTTTTCGCATTATTTATTACCTCTTTTAGCGTATATCTGCCAATAAAAAAAGGGGAATATACCCGTTCCCCTTAAAGTTGAGCGTGCTATCCCCACCGAGTATATGTCTTTTTTAGGATAGCACAGGACCGGTTGACCATTCAATACAAATTTTGTAAAAAAGTGATTTTATTTTTCAATCCTGTAATTAAGAACCAGCGGGCTTGCGTTCCTGATAATTTCAACTCTCAACTCGCTTTTATCTTTCAGCCTGCGGTAGGCATTTATCACCTGATAAGGATTATTTATCGGAAGGCCGTTTACGGATTTTATTATATCACCCTGTTTCACGCCAATCTCCTGCAATATGCCTTTTTCATCTAATTTTGCCACGGCCATACCTGATTTTTTACCGTTTTCTGAATATGGGCCCACCTGGACATCCTTCATAATATCCTTTATCCTTAATATCGCCCCCGCGACAGTGGCCCTATCGGTAACGATGGTATTGCCTTCGGTTTTTATATTATACCATTTACCTTCATTAGCGGCAAAAACCATCGGTTGTAAAACGCCGCCATCAGGGAAAGAAAGCGTAAACTGCCTGCCCGCGGAAGACATTATGACCTCTCCCCTTGATATCTTTACGATCTTAAACCCTTCAACAGAATCACCCAATTCATGTATCATGACCTGTCCGCTATTGGCGTATTCTATTATAGCCAAAGGGCTAAGGCTGTCGGTAAAAAGCGTGCCCCTAAGCTGAAGTCCGCTTAATAATTTTTCGGGCAATAGGCCGGCATCGTCTGGCCGCTCGGCATGGGTAGTAGAGGTAAAAAATACAGTAAAAACCAATAAGACCGCTATTACAGCCGTAATTATATTTCTCATATCAATCAGCCTCTTTTTGCCAAGACTTGCCTATCCCGCGCGCGGGATTGGTATCAGCAGGCATTTGCCGCGCGGGCAATCAGGACAAAAGGTTTCAAAAGAAGCCTTACAAGCTTTCTTAAAACAGGCTTATCGCATATAAATCTCGCCAAAGGCGGGCTAATCTTGTAGTAATTGTCAACAAATGCCGCGCCTAACCGCGACTTTAAAAGATAATTATCCCTGAATGCTCTTAAAGTCAATACGTCTTGCGATGCGGGAGTGCCGTATGCCGCTGTCGCGATAAAGCAATAACTGGCAACCGAGCTTGAGCCGGATGATGAACCGCTTCCGGAAGAAACAGCCGCCGCGCCGCCGGCCAAAACACCCCAGCCAAAAATAGTCAAATGATTCACCTGTGCTGAAATAAGATTCTCATTAGGATATACTACCGAATTATACAGTATTTCCCACTCACCCGTATTCTCGTTATACCATTTCAGGACAAGATCATTTTCATTAATATTTGTTCCGTCAATAATACCGTCATTATCGGCATCCGGATAAGGTATCGTAATAGTTATATCTTTCAAGAACTGGCTTAATCCCGTCATAGTAACATCTATAGTATTACTAGCGCCCGGTATAATGACCTGCTTGGAAGTAAGCGTTGTAACGCTGCTGCCCGGAACGGAGCCATAAGGTATGTCTATACGCGTGCCGTCTAAAAGCACCATACTGCTTGACTGCCACGGGTCTACAACCTGGCTCTTTACATAGGTGCCATTATTATTTTCATAGACATCGGGCGCCGCGGAACTGTTGTCTATGATAAGGGTCATGGTCTTGAAATCAGATGAAGAAATACCGTTTACTATAGCCCTTACATTATAGGTGCCATTAGCGCGCGCGGTAGTATCCCAGGCGACCGCGTAAGACATGACCGGCTGGCCATAGCCGATATCAAACCATGAAACACCTCCGTCAGGGCTATACTGGAACATAACGCTGTTTATCCCCGCGTCATCAGGAAAGACATCGGCAGACAGCGTTACGGAATTTCCGGCGATAACCTGGCCTTCTTTGGGGGCCTTTATAGCGCTACCATAAGAAACCGGATAAGCACAAAACACAGGGATGTAATCTGTGTCAATATTTCCGCTGGAATCGGTCACCTTTAGTGTGGCGACAAAATAACCCGGTACCGCATAGTTATACACGGGTGTTTCATTGGGGTCTGTCGTTGTATAATCAATTCTCTTATCACCGTCAAAATCCCATTCAAATTGAACAGCATCCGCCGTGCTTGACAAATGGTTGAATCTTGCCTTGACAGGGACCACCGCGCTTGTAATCTCACCCGTAAGCGGGCCTCCATCGGCAGATACCAGGGCTTCGGCACGGACCGCGGGCTCACCGCCTTCTATAATAACTATACCGGTTTTATAAGAAGACAGATTAGCCTCTGTGTGGGCCTTTAATGTGGCCCTATAAATGCCCGGGGCGCCGTATTTGCGATTAACGCTTGCAAAACCTGTCCACCCGCTGTTTTCTACAGATGACGACCAATCATATATACCGTCTGATTCAAAATCCCATTCAAGTTTCTTAGCATATCCGTAGCTATTGCCGGCGGCAGGCATGCCGTAACCACCCAATGTAACGCTTGAAGCCGATACCCCATATACAACGCTATTATCCAGATAAACAACAGGCCTGTAATTAGAATTATCCCATCCCGCGGCGTTGGACATCACGCTCAAATAGGCTGTATCTGATAAACCCGACGAATCAGTCACTTTAAGCGAGCCTGTAAACATACGCGATATCGTCTCGTCAAATCTCTTTGTGGCATCAGCCGACTTCGCGGATGAAAGCTCATACTCTCCGTTTCCGGAGACATCCCATTGATACATCACAATCTCTTTTCCGGAATATGCCGCGCCGGTTCCTTTCAGGGCACGGGTTGAGGCTATTACGAATTCATTTGCCACAGGATATGACAATAGATCGCCGGACAACCGAGCCGTAGGCGAAGATGGTGTTTTTAACGCGTTGACGGTCAGACCGGAAACAGCTATTTTC
This sequence comes from Candidatus Omnitrophota bacterium, assembly GCA_028716165.1. Classification (NCBI taxonomy): domain Bacteria; kingdom Pseudomonadati; phylum Candidatus Omnitrophota; species Candidatus Omnitrophota bacterium. The sequence continues at coordinate 70,502 of JAQUQI010000005.1, read as the reverse complement.
CCATTCTTATTGGTCACACGGACTTTTGCATTATGCGCGCCTCCAGCCGTATATTTATATTTTACGGTATTGCCTTCGGAAGCGTATTGCCATCTGTCATATGTTCCGTTCCCGTCAAAATCCCATTCATATTTAACAATATCACTGCCTATCGCGTTAACGGTAAATGTGACGTCAAGCGGTATCTGGCCCGTTAAAGGCGAGGCGGAAAACGCTACATACATAGTGCTGTCAAAAATATCTATACCGCGCGCGGTTAGAATATATTTTTCAAGCCCCGTAAACCCGGTATCATCCATTTCATAAGCGTCATAAGGATTGGATGGATCAGCGTCATAATTATCGGGAATACCGTCATAATCGCTATCGCCGCTTGCGGGTATTACAGCGCCCCCTACATTAGGAATACCATTACCGCCATCATAAAGATACGGTATATAACCTGTCTTTGCGAAAACAAAATAACCGGAGGCAAGGGCGGCCTCGCAGTTATAGGTGTCAAAACCCGTGCCTGTGGGGACATTCCCGGCAACAGTCTTATCCAGATAAGAAGCGTAAGGCGCTATTTTTGAAGCGGCATCGTCGTCAGGAACAGTAAAAAAACCTTCTATGCTGTTTACTAAGGTGTTGTATTTATCAAGGTATTGGGCCGCCTTTGTTTGGCTTGACCCTCTCTCGTGATATATCTGCGCGGCCCTCAAATACGCCAGTGCCATTTGAGAAGATATCTCAACCGAGCCATAACTACCTGTCTGCGAAACAGAGAACTTGAAAAAGACCGGTTTACTATCAGCATTAAGAAATGCCGTCCTTGTTTCTATAGCGGTAAACATCGCGTCCACTTCGGCATCCCTCTGGTTCTGGGTTGCGCCAAAAAATGTATCGTCAAACATCATGCTCAAAGGCGCCAGCGCCATTACATCAGTGGCCACATAACCAAAATCTGATTTTATCCACACACCATTTTCGCGGCTTGACGCTGAGTGGAACAGGTGAGTACTAAAATCATACATACTCTTAAGCCATGCCTTTATCTTGTCCGCCGCTTGTTGATAAGAACTGTTCTGGGTTATATGATATAAAGCCTCAAGGGCATAAAGGGCGCGCTCATTCTGTTCGGTTGATTTTAAATTCCAATAAAAGTCCGGGCCTGAATCATGATACATGCCCCTTGGGCCATAACGCAGGCCGCCGTCAGCGTCCTGGAGTTTGAGTATATAATCGCCCAAAAGAACAGCAAATTTTTTGTAGTCTTGCGTCAGAGTCTTGTCATAGGCCTCGGCAGCATACATAATAAGGACAGCGGCAGCTCCGGTATCAACAGACCAGTCCCAACTGTTCCACCAATCCGGGGATGTGTCCCGATTTGCTATCCGTACTATACGATACGGCCCGTATAACAACTCATTACCGGCGTCGTCCGTATAGCCGCTGCTGCATTTCAAAACCGGGTTTAACTCGTCAGAAAGATTATTATAAAAACTCACATAAGTATCAAGTATCGTGGTAAGGCCGTTAAACAGGCTTATCCTTCCCAATATGGCTTGGTCATAACTTGACGCCCCGGAAAATATCAATGACTCGCAGTTGGCCGTTTGGCCGCCATTATAACGCTGAAAACTCCTTGTAAACCCGTTAAATGCATAATCCGTCTGGACAGTGTTATCAAGCGCTCTATCCAAAAAGTATTTTATGTAAGGATATGCCGAAGCATAAAAATCCGGTTTCTCCGGATAAGAATTTTTCACTTCTCCGATGGTAACGGAAGCGCTAAAACCCGATTGCGCTATAGAACTGAAAGCGGCAAAAGAAGGCTGGATATTGGTAAGGCATAGGGCGGCTGTAAGTAAAATGCTTACGCTTTTTACCTTAAACCCGGCCGCTAAATTGAGCCTTGCTGTATTTTTCATATTAACCGCCTGCTTTCGTCTATTCCACGAGGCTTACGTTAACCCCGGACAAATTAAATTCAAACTCTTTTATCGTCTGTTTTATCTTGTCTTCAAATTCAAACATCACGGTAGCTTTGTAGGTGCCGTCTCTTAAATCCGGCTCGCGCCAAGAAAGCGTATATAGTTGGGTCTTGCCGCGTAAGACAATATGAGGCCTCTTTAATATCAATTCGTTAAGCTGTCTGCCGTTATTGTTTTTTATCGCAATACTGATATCCGGCACGATATGAACATTACCGGTATTTTCCATTTCTACGTTAAAATTAAGGTCAAGAAAATCATTTTTTCTGGAAAAAGAGATATGAATATCTTTTATATTTAAACTATAATATTCCGTCCCCTTCACTATCATATAAAGCGGGACACCGTTTTTTATATTTAATTGAGAACCCATTTTATCTTTATAACAAAGAAAAAGCATGGCGACCATTTCCCCCGCTTCTTTTTCAGGGGCATTGATATTTGCTACAAGAGGCGTTGACTCTCCGGCGCGAACGTATATTTCATCTGTTTCCAAAGACAGCCAGGCATAGGGATCTTTTAACCCTGACCAGCCTTTAGGCTCTATGATCATATTAATGTCTTCCGCCCCTTCATTGTGAATATTATATATCACGGTTTTTGATTCGCCCGGATCAAGAAATACAATATGCCTATCAGGCGTTACCATAATCCCGGCCCTCGCTTGAACGGGCGCCATAAGCGCCATTACTACTAATATTATTATATATATATTCTTTTTCATGTTCATCTCGGCCTTATCAGCTGCAATACTCTGATCTTTCGGCCGCCAAATATTACATTATTCAAACTTAATATCATCAATATATATTACACAACCCTCGGGTTCAGGATCGTGTTCCGAATCAAATACTATCGCAAGGCCTCCGGTAACATTGGACATATTTCGTCCGCTGACATAAATGCTGAATTTCTTCCACTGCGTGCTAAGCGATACCCAATCCGTACTCGTCTGTTTACATGAATCCCAAGTATTACCCATATAGATACCTATACTCAACCCTCTTTTATTATCCGTATTGGTGCGCGCCCAAAAAGTTAAAGCGGAGGCCCCTCTTAAGTCATAACCGTTATGCGTAGCGCTTTTGCCATTTTTTTCCCATATATCTGCCGGTTCAAGCCATTGGATGCCTCCCCATGTCCATCCATCGCTTCCCTCATTGCCATTCCATGTAATCTCAAAACAGTGCGGAGGCGAATAAGGTATAACAGATTTGCATTTCGGATTAACGCTAAATTGGCCATTGTAATTCATCCAACCTGAAGGGTTAAAGTGATTAGCAAGCGTGGCACCTGCTTCGTCTGGATAATCCGCCAAAGAAGCATCCTTATAGATATATACAGGAAAAGGTGAAACGCCTTTATAAACTTCAATAGTAAGAGTTGATGTCTGATACTGGGATCCGGCAGGGGACATGGTAAAGTTTGCCGCCAAATAAATATACGCCTTCTTGGGGTTGCCGGTCCTGCCGCCTTCATTCCACGCTATGCCAGACTGGTTCCAGACCGTTATATAATCTTCTGCGTTCTGGAAAGTCTCATTATAGGCTTCTGTTTTAGGGTCATCGGTAGTATTGACATCTTTTAAAAAATGCCACAGATAATTGGTGAAACCAGTATTATCAGCTCGCTGGACAGGGGTAGTAGGGCTTATGACAGAATCCGTCACCTGCCACGCCATAGGCGCAGATAATACGGAATATTTAGCATTGACTAACCCGGCGGGATTAGCGGTACCGATATATTTAGGAGAGGCCGATGTGTTTTTATTGTCCGAATATATCTGTATGCCCCAGCCTGCCGGCAAACCACTATGAGAAATCTCTATGTATTGATTGGCTACTCTCCATCCTGTCTGGCCCGCGATAAGATTACTCCATGTAATAAGGCCGTTACTTGCCGGCTGATTGTTACTGATATTGCGTACAACAACATTCAGACTGCCCTCTGTAAGACCTTTGACAACAACAGAGGCGCTGTCAGCGGCATAACAGTACGAGGCCACAGACAATACTAAGGCCGTGACAAATAAATACATAGAATTTTTTCTATACATGTTAGTAAATCTCATAGTATCTCCCGGATACAAATAAAAACTTTTCTAATATATAAGAACCTGGCCCTGTCCTAACCCTGCCTGATAGCTTAACCGTGTCAGGCAGGGCCAGGAAAATCTTATATATTAGAGACGATACATCTCTACGGTCAAGGAACTGGTAGCGTATGTCGCTCCCGGGGCCGCCTGCGTAAACTTGGCTCCAAGATAAACATAATATGTCATATCAGCAGAAGACGGCGTGGCATAATCTGAAGGCGCATGCTGATAACCTTTAGAACCTATAAAGGTCGCATACTCCTGATAGTTACCAAATGCCTGAACGCCGGCAGTAGCTGTATCCAGATCCGATCGCTTATCAAGCATATAGAACCAGGGATAATAAGTCTGCCCTGTTCCATCGGCGAGGACTGCATATCCTCCGACTGTCTTTTCAATTATACTAAGTTCAGTACTGCCTGAAGCAAGTTTGGTTGTCTTTGTTCTCCATGCCATAGGCAAACTGTAAATAGTATTGCTTTGATTGATCAATCCGGCAGGGTCACCTGATCCAGTATAATTGGTGTTATTGGTATATATCTGTATACCCCAATCACTGTAGGTAGCAAACCCTTGCACAGCGATATACTGCTGTGCCGCCAACCATCCGGTAGTGCCCGCGGTAATTGTAGACCATGTTACAGATGAGCTTGTAGTATCGCCTGTAATGTTTTTCAGGTTGGCGCTAAAAGCCACTGTAACACCGCCCGAACCGCCTACCGTGCCTGAAGCGGAAAAAGTGCTTTTGCCTATGCTTGAGAACTCGGCAAAAGACAGTCCGCTTGTAGAGATTACCATCGTAATGGTCATAATAATGGATAATAATACTCTCATGTTTTTCACCTCCTTTCCGGTAAATTTTTTAATAAAACTCCAAGTAAGAAATTTCATCTTTTCTCCTCTCTTATTACTTTATATATAAAACAATAATAATAAACAAAACTACAAAAAACTACTTTTATATTATAAATATAGCAGAAAACCTATCTTTTGTCAAGCTTTTTGTATTATTTTCTAAAGTTTTAAAAAAATCTATTTTTATTCTTCCCACCGATTAATTTTTTGATTTTTATCAGCAGTTTTTAAGACAAAATCTGCCTAAAAACCGCACAAAAAGGCATGATCAGCCTAAAAGAACCTCAACTTTATGGACATTGCCGTCCGAGTGCGGATAAATAAGATTTGACTCCATCTGCCTGCCATCAACAATAAGCTTTTTGACTCCCTTTTCTTTGTTATCAGGGTTTTTGATCAATATATCATAAATAGACCCTCTAAAAGGCCTTTTTATCCTTGCCTGTTTCCAGGAACTTGGTATACAGGGATCTATACGCAAACCTTCATATTCGCGCCTGGCGCCCAATACCCATTCGGTAGCCGCCAAAAAATTCCAACCCGCATTACCCGTTATCCATGTAAAAGCGCCCTCTCCGGAGAGATAAGGGTGCTGGGGGCCTACAATATATTCCGCATAGGCGAAAGGTTCTGTCTTATAAAGATCGTAGTCCTTCTGATTACATGGCATGATCTTCTTCATAGCCTCATATGCCTTGTTCCCTCGGCCGGCCATACATTCCGCGACCGCTTGAAACATGACCGCGTGGCAAAATACCGCGGCATTCTCCTTGGTGCCTTCCGAAAACATGCTGATCCTTCCTAATCTGCTGTCCCATTTGGAAAAAGCCGGATAAAATAACGCCAGGCCGTGCGGACCATTAAGATATTTATCAACGGATTTCAGTATTTTTTCTCTGCGCGCGGCATCAGCCACACCGGAAAGCACGGCCCAGCTCTGCGTATTGATAAACACCCTGCCTTCCTTATTTTTGCGGGAACCGTAAATAAACCCTTCATCAGTAAAACCCCTTACGTACCAATTCCCGTCCCAGGCGGAATCATTTATCCTGCCGGTCATTGTGCCGGCTTTATGTAAAAGCTGATCGGCTTTTTCCGTTTGACCTATAAGCAGTGCCATTTCAGCCAATGTCTTAAGGCTTCTGACAAGCGCCATAGCAAGCCAGACGCTTTCCCCCTTAAGCTTGATACCGGCGGCGTCTATCGCGTCATTCCAGTCCGCGTGGCCTATAAGAGGCAGGCCTCTGGGCCCTACATCATTAAAGGTAAAATTCAGGTTCCTCTCAAGATGGTCAAATATAGTCCCTTCCCCGTCGGTAGAAATGCCGGCCTGATAGTTTGTGTCAACAGACCAGCCGTTTATCCATTTGTCTTTAAGATAGGGGGCATATTCAAGCAATATTTCCTTATCACCGGTCTCTTTGACATAGGCCGACACAGTCATGGTAAGCCAAATAGGATGGTCCTTGTTCGGCCTGTGGCCGGCAGGGCCTGTGGTATCGGAAAAACCCGGGGCGCATGTGCCGTCTTTTCTGATAAGAGAAACTATGCGCCTGATTTTCTTTTTGGCGTGCTTTGTGTCTATAGCCATAATACTTTCAGCGTCCTGGCATGAATCTCTGTATCCCCGCCCGCCTGAACCTTCATGATAATAACTGGGTGAACGCGACCAAAAATTACATATATAAACCTGGTACTTAACCCAGTAATTCATCATATTATTAAAATCATCATCCGGCGTTTCTATCACAATGTTGTCTGCGATTCTCTTCTTCCAAAGCGCCTTGACTCTGGCAAATTCTTCTTTTGCTTTTTTAACATTGCGGTATTTTGCAAGTATATCGGATAGATGGTCATCTTTGTCGGTCTGCCCCAGCACTATGGTAAATTCCTTGCGCGAGCCGGGTTTCAAAACCACATTATGTTTGAGACACGCTATAGAATCCTCGCCTGAAGTAAACCCTGAATTCTTAAAACTCCCCTCAAGGACAGCCTGCGGCGTTTCCTCCGTATTATATCGCCCCAAGAAACCGTCTTTTTGCGTGGCATAGCCTGCCACAGGAAGGCTTGAAGCAAGAAAATTTATATAAGGATAGGGTTTTATCCGCATATCCGCCCAGAATGCCGTTTTTTTGGCAAACACGGCCTTTTTGGTTTTATCAAACCAGACCCTATTGTAAAGGTTCATTATATTGCGGTAACGAAGTTCCTGATGGTAATCCCCAAGAAGCCATTCCGCGTACGGATATACCTCCAGGTTTTTAGTCTTTGACGTATCATTTGATATCTTCACATGCCACACTTCACAGGTATCATGGCAAGGGACAAAAAATGTGGTTTCAATGTTAATACCGTAATATGTGGTATTTGTAATAGTATAACCCAAGCCATGCCGCGACTGATAAAATTGCGGTTTGACCCTCATCGGCTGATAAGAGGCTGACCAGCATTTACCGGTATTTTTATCCCTTAGATAAATATACCTGCCCGGCCTGTCAAAATGCCAGTTATCGGGCTGCCACCGCAGTATCCTATCGCTTCGGCAGTCTTTGTAAAAACTATAACCTCCGGCATTTTGCGATATAACGGCGCAATAGTCTTCATTGGTAAGATAATTAATCCAAGGCCTGGGGGTGACAGGATTAGTTATAATAAATTCAAGACGGTCTTTGGAAAAATAGCCGTATTTTTTCAGGTTCATTCTGATGGGATTCTCCTATAATAGAGCCTTTTAGGGGGTTAAATGTTTCAGGATATCTATATACCACATAAACAGAAAATAATCAAGCATTAAAATCATAACCGGCGGGCGGGGGACGGTCAGGCCATTTCTATCTCTATACGCGAAATATCGCCTTTTCTTATGTCGTTTGAATAAGGATACGGTATAGAGGCACCCTTAAACCGGGCTGTCCTGCCGTCTGTCCATCGCATAAAAATACTCTTTATTTTTGCCCCTGACGGGCCGAAAGTATCTTTTCTCAAAGGATTATGATAAACCACCTGCGTCTTTGAAAGAAAACTAAACGCGAAAACACCTTTCGCAAACCCCTCTGCCGGCCCCGCGGTGAACAACCAGCCGGGAAGGATGGGCTTGAATCCGGCGCATAACCTTGCTTCCTTGTCTAAATAAAACGGCCTATGCCCCAGGCACATAATCAGCCAGATATTTATGAATTCCGCCGTTGAACCGCTTAAGCGCGCCACAAAACCATTGCCATGAAGGCCCTTTTCAGGAAAAGCGCTTGAGACAATAAAAGAAGAATTTTCAAATATACTCCTGCCGTATATCTCCGGTTTCATGAACGGAACAAAAACATTGCGAAAATCATCAAAAAATTCCCTGTAAAGGCCTGATTTCAATAATTCCAGCATATATTTATATTCCATATGCAGCCAGACAGATTCATTCTCAAGCCAGCCCGGAGTAAACACGCGCGAACGGCCTATCTCTTCCGGCATGCTGCAAAGCGCTGCGCAGACTTTATACATTTTAAGCTTTTTATCAAACAGCCCGCTGGAGCGGACCGTCTTGTGATATTTCAGGCAATCCTTTTTGCCGGATACCCTGAACGCGTGTACCATGCCTTCAAGAAAAAAAGGAAGAGGCGTCTGCCGGAATTTCCCGGCCCTGGCATAAACCTTGTCCGGATCTTTTGATACAGCGCTATATTCAACCGCCTCATTGATAAAATAAGAGCGGTAAAGTTTTGACTTTTTATCATAAGCCTTTTCCAGGCCCCTGTCAATTAACGACAAAAATACGCGCAATATAGAATCCAGCTCTTTAAGCCTTATTTCTTTTTCACTGCCTTCAAAACCAAATTTTGTCTTTAAGCGGTATTTTTCTTTTAAGCTGTTTCTCCTGTCCCAGCGCGTGAAATCGCTTAAGCCGCTTTCGCATGTCCGGCATAATCCGTTTAATAGGTCATATAGCTCAACCGGGATACGGGCGCTGTTTTTCTTCGCAGGCCCTAATCCCGCGACCGCGCCCCTTAAAAACATGATCCATCTTTTTAACTCAAAAGTCTCGCAAGTTGATGAACCCAAAAGCCCGGGCAGGCCGTTGAGAGAGTCATACCAATTAGGTTTATCCGCTTCCATTTCTATGCCGCAGCCGAAGGGGTCCAGGCTTGCGAATTTATTGGCTATAACAACCGCCATCTTGACAAGCAGTGTCGTATTATATATGCCGCCTTTGCCGTTTTTAGACCTTGATATATTAGCCGGCCTTCCCCGTGAAGCGATAATACTTTCCTTTTCAGCGTCTTTTACAACACTGCCGAATTGCCTAAAAAAACCTTTATGCAGGAGATGCCTTTTGCTTCTTGGACTAACAATATACGCGTTGTCAAAGAAAGTAAAATCCTCTTTTTGGAACAATATTTCATTCAACATTTCAGGGTATAACCCAGCAAAACTCTCCAGAAGGTCAAGGCAATAATGCCAGTGGTCCGTCCAAAATCCTTCTCCATGAACCGCGTGCGAATGTTTTGTTGAATTCTCCATAATAACGCTTAACAGGCCGGGCCTGGAGCCTCTTAGCATGATGTTATTGCTGTCAATAAAGTTCATCAGCTCGCCGGGAGTAAAATCATTTTTAAGAAATGCCGATACCTTTTCCATATTATAACGGTTTAAAAAACCGCTTATCGCGGCCTTGTCTTGATTGAATTCAAACCGGTCGGGGCATATTACGAGCGGGTTATACCCATCGGTCTGTAGAAGGTTGAAAAAATAATATATATTTTCACTGCCGAGCGCCGGGTTAAACCAGGCATCGCACCTGCGGTTTTGATTAATGTCACGGTAATTACCGTTGCCCTGTGAAAAACAGGAAGGTTCAAGCAAAAACATATTATAATCGCGTTCAAGGTCGCCGTGTTTACGGGAATACAGATACAGGTTTTTCCTGCCCGAAGCATACTCTATGGAAACCGGATACCCTCCGCGCATTATATTGTCAAGAAAATTTTGAGCGCAGTATGAATCAAACGCGGCCGACGAGGACTTGGTAAACACAGTGCTTTGTAAAGACGCGACAAGAGAATCGTTCTCTATCTTTTTGCGGTCAAAATAAGCCGGTTCTGTTATGCGCTTTGACTGGGCCTTCAGATTGTCCAGACTGCTGATATTGCCGGAAATAGAATGATAAACATACTCATCACCCTGCTTAAGCCTGATACGTTTATACGCGAACGCGCAAGGAGTCTTTGACTTGGCAAACTGGCACTTTGGAACCGGGAAAAAGCCCTTTCGTAAAAAAGCGGCGGGAATGATTAGGTCGTTTTGCGCGCCGAAAACAAGATCAGGCTGAACAATTACTTTCATTGCCCCCTTAGAATCAAAGGGCGCATAAAAATTACCTCTTTTTACATGCACAACCTCCGGACGGTCGGCCGGCTCCACTTTGAGCCTGAAAAACGGCAGGTCATTCTCAAGGTTTTCAACCACAACCCAGGCTTCAATAGTGCGCGACATCTGTTTTAAAAAAAAATTATTTACGCCATAAGGCTGAATCTGCGGCAGGCCGTCTAATACCTCAAATTCTTTCGCTTCTTTTGCCAGATTGGTTATAGTTACCTTTCTGGCAAGGGCGCCGTAAGTGTCTCCGGGTATGGTAAAATATTCTACGCAAACCCCGATGCCCAGCGTGTGATTGACCTCGGACAGTTTAAGCCCGGCAGAAGTAATGATCATGGAATTTTTAATATCATATGAACTATTGTGAAGGCTTGTTGAAAACGCGTCATAAAAAACAGGCCCTGAAGCGCTCATTATTTTTATAAAAGTCCTGAAACCGAGTATCGGGCCAAGATAATAAGATTTGTTGGCAGGCTGAAATTCCATTATCGGATTATCTTTATCCTTCGTGCCGAATGAAGCTATTGCCTGGCCGCGATTTACATAAAAAACCCACGCGGGAACGCCCCATTGGCCGGCTATGCCGCAAAAGAAACTTGAAAACGGCTTGGCAAGATAATAATTGTCTATTATGAACTCATTATTTTTACCAAAATAATATTTTACTTTGCCGGGCATATGATCACCTTTACTGTGTTATAATATATATTATCACAATAAAATTACTCTTTCAAGTTTTACCGGGCCTCCATTTCCCCCGGCAATGCGCTCCGGCCAACCGGTATATCAGATATCAAGGGAGAGCGGGTTATAACCTGTATAAGCAAATATATAATAAATCGTGCCGGCTACAGAACCTGTCCGCCGGCCGCAGGCGACACGCCAGCCATGTCCTGTGTCAACATTGTCAATAGACGCGTATGGAAGGCAGCCCTGGCCCTGGCCCGTGGGAGATGGCGACGATATGACCATCTGGCCGAGTTGCGCCAGATAATACTCGGCCTTGGAACCATATACGTTCTGTTTGACAGTATCGCCGGCAATCTTATAATAATCAGCCATTATTTTTAACGCGACTATCATCTGCGCGGTCCATTCCGTTGAAACGATTCCTCCGCGGGCCATATTGCCGGCCTTAGAAAAATCAAAGCCCGTCACATCAATAACACTGCCGGATGGCCTGTAAAACTTCACCCGTACCCTGCATTCCTTTTCGGCAAATTCCATTATACCATCGGGATCCATACCGTTATTTAAAAGCGCCTTTGGCCCCAGGGCGGCTATGGCCCAGGAAAAGGTATCTGTGGCAATAGTGGCATCTCCTTTGCCCCGCATAAACCTGGCTTCCTGGCTATTATAACCTGACGTTTTAAGCCAATCAAGCGCTTTCAGCGCGGCAGAGGCATACTCCTGTTTATTGGTCAACCTGTAGAGCATGTTGAATAAGGCATAAGCATCAATATTATGTTCTGTGCTGACCCAGTTGACGCCGGGGCCTCCGCTAATGCTTCCATCCGGTGACGCGGACTGCATACCGATCATTTTCAAGGCTATTCTTTCAGCCATCTCAAGAAATTGGGCATTGCCCATCCAGTAGGTATATTGACAGGCAGATATAGCCACCCATATATTAGGGCCCGAATGAACGGTGTACTCTCTCGGGTCGGCTGTTTTTGCGTCATAGGCATTATAAAACAGGCCTTCGCTAAGCGCGGCTTTATTGTTAAAAAAGTCAAGGACGTTTTTAGCCCGTTCGGGTTCGTCCATAAAAATAAAGGCCTGCGCCGCAAGCGCCTGGTCGTAAATAAACGCCCAGTCCTTAAGCGAGGGGTCTCCTTCATAGCTTAATACAAGGCCGGTCTTTCTGACCTGTCTCAACTTTACCCATTCAAACATACGTTCTATGCCGGCCTTTTCAACGCCGCCGCTTTCATACCTTAATCCGGCAAGCTGTTCTTCCAGTAATTCCTCGTCTTCAAACGTTGACTTCAATCCTTTTTTTAACGCTTCATTTTCCTGCTTAAGTGATTGAAGCCTTCCTTCAAGCGTCTTTTTCTCAAGCGCGGCCTTCTTAAGGACCTCTTCTAATTCCATCTGCAAAAGTTCAGTATCGGAATTAATCCGGGAAAGCCTTGACTCTATGACCATGGAAGCCATGCTGTTAGCGCCTTCCTGCCCTGCCTGAAGATTATCAATCTGGGATTCAATTCTTTTTTTCTCAAGGTCCGACTGCTCCAGCATGGACTTGAGCCTAAGCTTTTCTTCATCGGCTCTTTTTTCAATAAATGCTATTTGCGACCTAAGATTGTCTTCATCAGCCGTGCCCTTTGACAGCCCGGACTCCAGCATGTCCTTCCTTACCCTGACCTCATTTAGCTGGCGCTCTATGCGCGATTTTATCATTGAAATAGAAACTACGCGCCTTACCAGGAACTTATTTATGCCTATAGATTTAATATGGTAGAAAGCGAGTATAAACATGAAAAAAAATAGCGCAAGAAACAACAGCGCCGCGATACGCGGCAGCCATTTGAGCCTGCGGGCATAATTTATAACCCTGGCCCTGTCAGCGTCATCTATGGCAGAATATTGAAGGCCTATATCAATACCCTGCCCGCTATCCGGGCTTTGGCGCGGTTTGCTTGTCCACATGATTTCCGCTCTGGCCGGCACAGGCTTGCCTCTTAGAGGCATGTGTATAATTAAATCCAATTCAGACCCTTTCTCTGATAGAATCTTTTCCTGCTCGGGAGACAGGCCTTTTGCTTTAAGGCATATCCCTCCTTCGGACACATCACATGTAAAGCCCTGGTATTGGCGGGCAGGATTATCCGCGCAAAGAGAAAGGCTGAATTCAACAGGAAAACATGAATCCAGCCTTATGTATTTTCTGCGTCCGCTATAATGTCGGGTCATTGCTTATATTTGAAAAAATACGCCCGGGACAAATTAAAAAATATTTATCCCGGGCATGTTTTTACTCATACCTTATGTCATCAAGATAAAACGTGCACCCTTCCGGGTTAACGTCAAGGTTGGTAGCCCATACAAACCCGCCGCTGATATATGTAAGATCTTTGCCTTTCAGGTCTATGCTGTATTGCTGCCAGTCTTTCGTGAGTATGATGGGTCCTGCCGATGCAATATCCGAATCAGGATAAGCCCCGTTAATTCCGCCTACCTTGACTTCCTCCAGGCGCTCGCCGCCTTTTTCGCCGCGGGCCCAAAATGTCAGTTTTCTGGCGCCTGTCAGGTCAAAGCCTCCTTTTTTCTCTCCCCAGTTATTCGGCGGATTCTGCCAATACATACCCGCCCATCTGGCGCCCTGCGAAGCATTGGGCCTATACACAATCTTTATGCACGTAGCGCCCGAATGCGGGCTGTCCTGCCAGGCATCCGTGAAAGAAATGTCATTATAATCGCCCATCCACCCCGACGGGGCAAAGTGATTGCCGCGGGCATTCCTGTCCGAATAAATATTAAACGGTTCAAAATAATCAACCGCCTGCGCCTTCAGCGCCATTGTCGTAAAAACCACGGCCGCCATAAGGATAAAACCTAAAAATCTTTTTTTACCCATGTCTCCTCCTTTTTTATTAACCTCTCCACAACTTTTTATATTCATAATACGACTTTCTTAAGACTCTCTGAAACGGGCTGTTCTTCCCTGAACCCTGCGACGCGATGCCGAGCCATTCCTCATACATCCATCCTCCGGGAAAATTGCCAGCCCACAGAGGTTTGGTATCATGCATATACGGTTCATAGGCCTTCCACCATTCATCCGACCACTCAAACAAGACAGCCCCTATAGCGTTACCCTGGCCCCAGCCGTTGGAATTGGAAACAACGTCTATCCAGCAATTTTTAAGATATTGCGCCTGCTGGTCCTCTGCCGTTTCGGCATCCGTATATCCATTGTAAGCCGGGCAGCCGTATTCCGTTATCAAGACAGGCCTGTCTGTTTCGCGTTTTGCCGTCAGCCAGAGATGGCCAAAACCATAATCCCCGCGGTAAGCGTTCAGGCCGAAGACATCCACGGCAGGGCATTCTTTGGCGAATATATCAATAAACTTTACTTCGCCGTTGCTTATTACCACAGGCCTATGATATGGGTCTATGGATTTTATCAATTCAGCGGCCTTATTAGCGAATCTGTAATATGACACCGGATCGCGCTTGGCGCTATTGGCAACACCGTAATTATTTTCATTTCCCAGGACCCACATAAGCACATATTTTTCCTGTTTATGCTCCTCAACCATTTTCTTCAGGTTATCAAGCATGTTCTGCTGTTGTACGGGGTCTGAATAATCCGTCCCCTTGTACCAGCTGGCGCCCGAGCCTACGGCATAAGCGCCTAAAAAATCCCCCATAAGCGACATAATGCCAAAGTTTTCATACAGATCCTTTAACAAGGGTTTATTTGAGGCATGGTTATAAACCCTTATGGTATTACAGCCCATTTCCCATAAAAGCCTGAAATCGCCGACGGGCTTTTCTTCCGGATCCTGTATATCGTTTCTGTTGTGATCAACCCACGCGTCATATGGCCCGTCTATCTTATTATTTTTGTTGTAGTCATACTGCATCCAATCCTCAAGAGTGCCCTGGTCGGGGCTCTGGCCTATCTTGCTCGGCTCATAAGCAACCCCTTTTACGATATAAGGCTTACCGTCAACTAAAAGCTGCCACGACCTGTCCTCATACTGGACGAGCTTTACGAAATCGCCGTTGGTTGATTTTATTATGTTCTTCCGCGGCAGATCTTTTCTCCTGGCATAATCATATACCCGCGAAGATTTGACCTTCACTATCCTGCCGGGGTCTACCAAAAAAACATCCGTTTTGGGATTATCATCGTAAGAATTATCAACGATAATATAAGCGCCTTCAAGCCTTAAACCAAGCTGGGGGTATTGCCGGCACAAGAAATTTATCCTGTCTATGGCCGCCTGGCCGACATACCACGGGGTTTTCCAGTATGTCCAGCCTATGGTTTTCGGAAAATGGACAACAATGGCATAGTAGGCTTTAATCGCCTGTTTTATACAACCGGCCCTTTCAAGGGCAAGGGCGGTATAAAAAAGCTTTACACCTCTTTCCTCGGCAGCCACGGCCCATTTATAAAAATTCTTTGCGTATTGAGGCTTGTTAATAAAATCCCAGTGCGTGCCGTCCAACGCTCCCGATTGTTTAAGCTCTTTATACAACGGGTCCTTTAGAACAGCCGACGAGTTGGGATGAATACCTTCTCCGGCAGCCTTGGAAAGTCCGGCCTGATCAATTATGGAATAACTGTAAGCCGACGTTCCCGCGCCGTCAAACCTGCCGTATCTTTCATAGTTAATTATCTCTTCACTACCCTTATCGGAAAGCTTAAAAACCGGATTTTCTTCAAATACAATATTTTCAGCGCAACCTGATACGAAAAAACCGCAAGCCGGAATTAAAAAAGCTAATAGGCAAAACCTCAAGCCTCTTAGAAAATAATTATTCTTTATCATAGTATCCGGTATTAATCTTTTCAACTTCGCCTTGAGATATCTGCGAGGGTTTCCACCACCAGCCGCGCGGGTCCCAGTATTGGGCGAAATAAAAATTATCAACCGCCTTTTTATAATTCTCAACCGATTTTTGCCAATCCTTTTTATGCTTATAAAATTCCCCGAGCATAAAATAGCAGACAGCCACATTATTTAAAGCCTCATTCCCGGCTTCAGAACCCGAAGGAGCAAAATCGGTCATCCTGGCCTGCTGGTCTTTTGCCTGCTGGGTATAGAGGTCAAAACACCGTGCCGTATAAGCAAGCAGGGCCTGTTCGTCTTTTTGGTTAAGCGCTTCCCAACTTTTTATAGTAAGGCCCGATAATGAGCTGTCGGAAAAATCATAGTCTTTGGCCTCTCGTCTCCCGATATCAACGCCCTCTATTATCTCCGCTTTTTTAACCGTGGGGCCAACTCCATCCGATATGCCGGCTGAAGCAACAGTATTGTCCTTGTAATATGCCATGGCTTCTTCAGGCAGTTCTAAAGCAAAAGCTCGCGGCATAAAGCAGGTAAAACACACTAAAAAAGTTAATACACTTGCGCGCGGGCCGGACTCTCTTAAAAAAATGTTGCGACTTAACGCGCGAACAAAACAATAAAAAAAATTTATCATCCCTTTACCGCCCCTGCCGTTATGCCTGCTATTATGTGTTTCTGCAAAAAAAGATAGATTATTATTATAGGAATTACGGTTATGGACATGCCTGACATAAGAAGAGGATATTCCGTGATATGGGTCCCTCTGAATACCATCAAAGCCCTCGTAAGGGGCATCAGGCTCTTTCCGGTCAAAACCAGCATGGCAAGCAGGTATTCATTCCAAACGGTCAGAGTGTTAAAAATAACAATAACCGCTATAGCGGGCTTGGCCAAAGGAAGCGCTATGTGCCAGTATATGCCGAATTTGGAACAACCGTCTATCCTGCCCGAATCTTCTAAATCCCCGGGCATCTTATCAAAAAATGTCTTTAATATATAGATACCCAGCGATAATCCGCTATTAATCAGAGGCAGCATATACCCTATCCTCATAATCATATTGTCAAGGAAAGAAAACCCTGTATTAGGATTTAAAAAACCAAGCTTGTTCAATAATACATAAAGAGCGACGAAAACTCCGGGTATTGGTATCATCATGGCGGCCAGAAACACAAAAAATATGATATTCTTACCGGGTATCTTAAGCCTTGATATGCCATATGCCGCCATTGAAGTGACAAAAACCACGCTTACTACGACAACAATGGTATAGAAAAGGCTGTTAAAAAAATACTTTCCGAACCCGCCTCTTGTCCAGGCAATATAAAAATTTTCCCAGTGGGGATTAGCCGGCCACAGGCTCATGTCCGTAAAAACAGTTGCCTGGGTTTTAAGGCTTGAGGCAAACATCCACAGCAAAGGCAGTATACAGCTGGCTGACACAATAATAAGCAGAATATGGGTCAGATATGTTAGTAAAAACTGCTTGGCTTTGTAGTATGCCGGTTTTTGCATAAAAAAATTACTCCTGCTTCACAAGCTTTGAACCCTGTATCTGCGCGAACGAAATAGCCAGAAGTATCAAGCCGAACACTACGCCAAGCGCGCACGCATAACCAAGCTGGGAACCGCCTCTCATAGAAGCCAATATCCTTGTAATAGGAACTTCCGTGTGATATCCGGGGCCGCCGCCCGTAAGAGAAACTATAAGGTCGTATATCTGCATAGTATTTAATATGGTAAGTATCACAACAAGGACAAAAACAGGTATCATAAGGGGCACCGTGACCCTTACAAAGGAGTCCCAGGCGCCGGCGCCGTCCACTTTAGCGGCTTCATATAATTCCCGCGGTATTGACTGTAATCCGGCCAGCAATATAATAAAACCCCACCCAAAACCTTTCCACATATGGACAACCCCCACACATGTTAGCGCTGTTTTGGGGTCAGCCAGCCAGGCGCGGGCAAGATGGCCTATGCCCATCCTCGTAAGCCAATAGTTCAAAAGCCCGTAATTGCCGTCGTATATCCACTGCCAAATAAGGCCTACCACTATTCCTGAAAGCACGGGCGGCAGAAAAAATATCATCCTGTAGGTCTGGGCGCCTTTTATCGCCCTGTCACAGGCAAGCGCCAGTATTAATGCCAAACCATTCTGAAATATCAGAGTAAGCAGTGTGATATAAAAAGCGTGCCACATGGAATACCACCACTGGGAATTGGCGGTAAAAATGTCCTTGAAATTGGCAAGGCCTATGAATTTCATGGCGGGAGATATACCGTCCCACTGAAAAAGAGAATAGCGGAATACATTGATAAAAGGATATACGTGAAACGTGCAAAACAAAAGAACAGCCGGCAGGACAAAAAGATAGTTAGATAGTATCGTTTTTGTTTTTTTTATTTGCATTTTTTTACTCAACTATGAAAGAATTAGGGTAGAGCGCCTGCCTTAATCCTTGCCCTGGGATTTTTGAAGTTCGCGCAGCTTAACCGCTTGCACCTCTAACGCAACCTCTTCAGGTGTTTTTTCTCCAATGATAACAGACTGTATTCCCTTGCTCCTTGCCTCAATTACCCTGGGAAATTCCGATACATTAAGATTGTTGGGATGGTTGACCAAATCCATATCATCAACAAACTGCGCAAGCACTTCGGGTATCGCGCCGAGGCTGTCTTTATTAGCCGGCAAGTTTCTGGTCTGGGTTGACAGGTATGCCTGCTGGTCTTTCGCGGTAAGCCATTTCAAAAACTCAACCACTTTTTCCCTGTGCGCGCTTCTGGCGTTCACCATAAAGCTGGCTCCGGCCCCGCCCCATACCATCATAGGATGTTTATCAGAATAGGCCGGCGGCAGCATTGCGCCGTAATTCAGATCCGGGTTCATACCGTGATACACGTTAACGCACCACGAACCGTTAAAGGCTATGGCCGCGCGCTGATTGGCAAACATCTGTTCAGCATGCTTATTGACCATGGTAACGATACCGCTGGCAAGCAGGTTATTATCCCTCATATCCCTGAAAAGGCCAAAAACCTTTATCCAGTCAGGATCAGTATAAGCAACTTCGCCTGTTAATGTCTTTATAAATTTTTCCTCGCCCATTATATTATAAGCATAATTTGAAGCAAGGCAGTCTATCATCCATATCTCGCCCCAGCCGCTTACCATGCCCTGTATACCGGCGGCATTGAGTTTATTGCCGGCATCAAGAAAATCAGCCCAGTTTTTCGGAGGATTATCAGGGTCAAGCCCGGCTTTCTTAAACAGGTCTTTATTATATACCATCTGGATATTCATAACATCTATCGGCGCGGCGTATATACCGGGCGTAACGGCAAATTCATTATTATCCAAAAACCTGTTTACGTTCAGCGCTTTTTCGTAAAAGGTATTCTCCCATTTTCCGTTATCCTGTGCCATGTATGGGCCAAGATTTAAGATATGGCCGGCATTAATAAACGACGCGATCACCCTTTTGTCCGCGAGAACTCCGAAAATATCAGGTAAGGTCTGAGTCTGGGCGGCGCCTTTTATTTTCTCATCATACGCGTCTGTCGGAGCATACAGTTCAAACTGAACATTGGTGCCTGTAAGAGATTTGTATCTTCTTGCCAATTCGTCAAAGGCTTCTTCCCTGTCGGTCATCCAATGCCACACAAGTATTTTCTCGGGGCCCTTAGTTTCAACCGCGCTTGGCGCGCAGCCGGCAATACCGGCCAGTCCGGCCGCTAATATAAGTGATATAAATTTATTCATACGTTCATATCCTTTCTCTTGCCTTCGGAATCATGCTTATTATTCAATTAATTCCCGGTACCCGAGACTACAAGCCTTTTCTCCGCTCAAATGAAGGCTTCCGTGGCCTTAAAACAAATATCAGTTACGGCCCGGCTTATCTTCTAAAAGCCATAGTTCTTTTAAAACACCGTAAGACCTCTTTGGAAGCCTTTTATCTATGCCGTTTTCTTTTTCAGAGCTGACTGAAACAATGCCAAACCACTCTTCATTCATATTGGGGTTGCCTTCTGTGTCAAAATAATAAGAGGCGTTTGTCCAACTCGCCTCTGTATTATGGATAGACCATGTTTTGGGGTCATCCTGGTTGCTTTTCCACCATTCGTCGGTCCATGAAAATATAAGCCCTCCCAGGCAGTTGCCTTCCCCTTTTCCGCGATAGGTATTATAATCCACTTCCTGCCACAATGTTTTCAGGAAAAAAGCCTGGCTTTCCTCGTCGGGTTCCTGTTTAAGGGCATTGTACGAATCGCAACCAAATTCTATAATCATGCAAGGCTTGCCATATCTTTCTTTAAGCTGGCGAAAAAGATTTCCGAAAGATTTTCCCCTGTAAATAATAATGCCGGCAAAATCAAAATCAGGGCAATACTCCTTAGCTATCTCTATGCTTCCAAGTTCACCGTTACCGAAACCCACAGGCCTTGTAGGATCGATTGTTTTTACGATGCGCGCAAGGTCGTTTAAAAAAGTGTAGTATATTTTGGCCTTGGCAAGCTGTCTGTCTTTGGCATTCTCAATAGCATCCAACTCGGGTGTCGACCAGGAATTCATGCTCCCGTCAAACGAATAATTGGCCTCATTGCCCAAAACCCATGCCATGACTCCGGGTTCTCGCTTGTAGGCCTGGACCATTTGGTATACCTGCTTTTTTATTTTCTGCCTGAAATCAATATCGGCATAATTGGCATGAGGATAGTCCCAAAAACCAAGCCCATGGCCCATAACAGAGCGTATACCGTATTTTTCATAAAAATCAGATATCACCGACTTTACCTGCTCGGGCTTGCCTCCGGGTTCATAGAACCGGACGGTATTAATGCCGGCCTCTTTCATAAGACTTCCATCAGCAATCCAGGGCTTGGCAGGGTTGCCCCACCAATTATATATAGGGCCCTCTCCTACAGGTGTTGGATTGTAGCAGACACCCCTTACTATATAGGGTTTATTATTTACGGTCAAAACATAATCCCCTTTTGAATTTTTTTGTATAGCGACTCCCGGTTTTGAAGAAAACTTTACTATCAGAGCAACGCAAATGCCTAATAACAGCATAAAAAATAGGGCCAGTACAAATAGGATAAATTTTTTATTGGAATTTTGCTTTTTTGGTTTTAGCTTAAACTTTTTATTTATCATAAATCCCTCATATTAAAAATAAACCACCGCCGTCCGGGGCAAAGCCGGCACGCCATAAAGGCGCGCCGGTTGCAGCTCGGAAAAAGCATGCGGATTGTTTATTACTCGTATTTTATTTCGTCAAGATATATTATGAAACCGTCAGGATTGTCGTCAGAATTCGCCGAAAAACAAAAACCGCCTATAATATGCGAGAGGTCCTTGCCTTTCAGGTCTATCTCATACTTTTTCCAATCCTGGGTAAGCATGGCAGGGCCGATACCCGCGGAATCTGAATCAGAAAATTCACCGCTGATACCGCCTATTTTAAATTCCGATATAATTTCGCCGCCTTTTTCGCCGCGGGCATAAAACGATAATTGCTTCGCGCCGGTCAGGTCAAAGCCGGATTTTTTTGAACCCCAGTTATTGGCGGGGTTCTGCCAGTATATGCCCATCCAGCCGGCGCCTTGCGAACGGCGCGGCACATATTCTATCCTGATACACGTAGTCCCGCTATGAGAATTTTCCATCCAGCGGTCGTTCAATTTTATGTCGCCGAAATCTCCCATCCAGCCTGAAGGTATATAATGATTGCCCGGGGATGACTTGTCTGTATATATATTAAAAACCTTGAACTCATTGCCCGTGGCGGCGCTCTTCGCCTCAAACTCTTCAATAACGATTTCTTCTTGTTTCGCGCAACCCGAAAGCGCAAGCAAAGCCATTAAAAACACGCAGGAAAAGCAATAAAATGCCTTATTCATTATCCGTTCCTCCTTTATATAAGTTCTCATGCATTAAACGCAGAAACAGCGGTTATTTTGATCCTTTTAAAGGATAAGTGTTATTAGTTTATCAAAATCAGCAATATGCGTCAAGCTAAAATCCTGAAAAATCAGCTTTTACTTTTTCCCTCCTTCCCGGTCAGATTTTCACCATGGATACACGAAAAAAACCGAAAAAATAATAAAGAGCGGCAAGCGCGCGTTTTAAGACGGTGCCTTACTTATCAAAATATCGCCTGGATTATAACTGCGCAGTATCAGGCAGCGGCCATTATGCCGGCCGCGAACTGGCGCTTATCAAATATTGTAACGCGACCGGGGCCTTTAACTTCGTTTCCGGCGCCTGTAATTGCCCGCAGTATTTCTACAACCCCTGCCTCTGAAGGCATTTTGCCATATAATATACCGCTGGGCAGGGAATTGATATCTTCAATCCCTACATAAACATTTAAAGCCTGGGGTAAATGCGTTAACATAGGCCTGTCGTTTTTAAATAATCCCGCGCTATCTCCTATGATTACAATTTGCCCGGGATCCAGGCCGAATCTGTCAAGCGCCCAATCAAGCCCAAAAGCCTTTGACCTAAAGGATATATCAATGCACCTGGATGTTTCATACAAATGGAAATCGCTCCTTCCAAAAGACTTTAAAACATTCTCAAGCAAAAAACGCATGTCCTTTGTTTTGCATTTTATCCGCGGGCAATCTTCATATGATACCGTAATGGTCGCCTGTTTACCGTTCTTTATTATTTTCACGTCATGTTCAACGGGATTATAATCATCTTCCAATGCCGCTTTAACACCGAGCCTAAGACGCAGGTCTTCAATGACCTTATCTGTAAAGGCCTTGCTAAGGAGAAAATCATCATTTAATGAGGATTGGTAGTCAGTATAAAAAGTGCCGTTCTCATCGTATCCGGCTATAATTGATGAAAATTCTCCCATGAAGATCATGTTTTTTCTTAATTCAGGCGCTATCCTTTTGTCAAATACCGTGCGCATCCTGTCTGTCGTCCTTCCTGTGTTGACAACAAATATGCCGCCGGAGGCAAGAAATTTTTCAATCTCTCTGATGATATCATCCCCGATGGCAAATGGGTCTGAAGAAAGGGTGCGGTCAAAATCAGCCATAATAAGTTTTATGTCCCGGCCCTTTATAGAATCCGGGCCAAAATAGCATATCTGTCCATTCTCCGGCGCGCCGGCAGGCAGGGTACTGGTGTATTTCCTGATTTCATCCGGGACAGATACTGAAAACCATAATATGTCAAAATCCTGGCAATCAAGGCCGCGGCTTTCCAGAATACCACTTATCACAGTCTTTTTTGCGGTTTTTGATAATGACGGCCATAATTTTCTGTTCTGCTCTTCAATCACGCGCGAAACAAGGTCAAAAAGAGCGCTTCTTTCCAGCAAAAGGGTATTCTGGCAGAACCTTGTCCAGAGTTTCTCTAAAACATTTTTATCAATAATATGCCGGCGGACAATATCCATGAAGAGGCCCTTGACTTTTTCTTTTTGTTCGGATAGCCCTGCCTTTTCCGCGGATATCTCCAAGCGCCATTGCCTGTAAAGGTCTAAAGCTCCGGTAAAGGCTTCAACATAAGCGCCAGTTGGGCTGTCCGCGGTATCCACAACACGCGAACTTATAGATTCCTGGGCGGATATAAAACGCGTTTCTTCCGCAGCGCGCTTTCTCTCAAACTTCTCTTTTACCTGCTGCACTGTCAAAGAAGCGTATTTACCCGTTGCGATATAACGCTCAATGTCCCGCAAGTATCTTAATGTCCATGGCGCTTTTATAAAAATGCTTTCATAAAACAAGCTGTTGACAGATTCGCTCGTAAGGGCCAATATGCCCTCAACTATAAGGATATTGTTCTCCGGGTCTAAACGCGTAAGGATATCCCCTGACTCAAGGTCTATATAAGCCATTATACCCATTTCACTGCTGATCGCAGGGCTATAAACAATAGTATGTTTTCGGCCGTCTATATAGCGTTCATGGCTTTCGGCGCCCCGCGCCAAAGCAATCCTTGCCAGGTCAATCTGGCTTTGAGCCAAACGCTGGCGCTGGCGCGTTACCTGATTAAAATGCGGGACATATATAGGCTTGCCCGCGGCAAAGGCCTTCATGTCTTCATAGTATCTTTTTATTTCGTATTTAATAAAAATTGACAACTCATAACCTAAACTTTTCGCGCGCGCCAAACGCTCATTTTTTGGAATAAGGTATTCATCCATATCAAGCCGGTATATAGCGGGCATCTCATGCACAGCTTTATCCGGAGCTTTATCTAATCTGCGCCGTTGGGACGCAATAATCAGTTTCAATTTTTTGACAAAAGAAGACGCGAAGTACGATTTACCGCTTGCCGAATACCCCGAAAAACCGATCATAACAGGCTTATTGCCCTCTTTTTGTATATTATTAAACCAAGCGTCCGCCGCCTTTTTCGGCAATTCTTCCAGCGCGCGGCTGAATGATATTCCTTCTTTAACCGGGCTTTTCTGCCCGTTTAATGCGACTCCCATCTTTTCAAGGGCCCAGGATGCCCAACCGGACAAATCCGTACCTTTACTCTTTTGTTTGCATATTTTAAGCAAGAGCTCTATCGCGCTTCCGGCCCTCATGTTTCCGACAGCCTCTATAGCGTTTATCCTCAAGTCTATGTCCTCATCCTCATCCGATATTATCCGCATTAATTCAGCAACTGACGAAAGGTCCTGTTTTTTACCTAATATATAAACAGCCGTTCTCTTTTCAAGCATATCGGAGCGAGCGGACATAATAATATCCATAAGAGCATTGGAGCTGATACCGGAAAACAATACTTTTGTCAGGGCAATATTTGTGGCAGCGCGCAAAAAGGCTATTCTTTCCGGCAAGCCGTAAAGCATTTCAAATTCAGCCTCTTCTATGACTTCTTCCGTAGGAACTTCTATGAACCTGTTCCTTAAGCTCCGTATTTCTTCGGCTTTTTTTGTTAATATATTGTATACAGAACCTTGAACGATACCCCGGTCTGTTAAGAAAACAAGTGAATTGACAATATTGAATATGCTTCTTTCAAGGTGCATCCTCGGGTCTTTTATGTTCATACCGGAGGCATTGCTGTTAAAAAACTCGCTGGCGCTGGCATAGGCGCTGCTGCCACAGCTTAAGCACGCGGGTATATATGTGATCTTGCCAGGTAATGCTTGAGCATCTGACGTTTCAGGATTTATTGCCGGATATATGCCGTCAATAATAACATCCACGCAAAGCCTGGGCATATTTTTTGAACTGATAAGAGAAAAAATGTCTGTTGAAACCAGGGCAGTGGCCTCCATGCTTAAAAGGTCTGCCAATATCACATTGTCATCCTTTTTGTTGCCATACTGGGACACAATGCCTTTTTTGTTATACAGACAATGGTCACCGTCATATATCCCCACTACCTTTGTCTTCTGCGACAATAATATATCAAAAACCCCACGCGCTATAACCGTTTTCCCGCATAATATCACAGTGGCATTTTCAGGTTTTATGCCTTTAGAGCGCAAAACCGCGTTTAAGGCCTCTACTATACCGGCCGCCCTTATTTTCCATAATGTGTGGGGGAAACTGTTTTTATCAAAAGCCCTTGATGTGGCAACAGGAAAATACACTTTGCCTTTTCCCGCAGAAGACTTATTGGCAAAACCATAAACGCTGTTGGCGCGGGCCTGTATAACAGCCATGTCTGCTTCGTCCGTATTTTTACCGGGCTTAAGTATTAATGTTTTTCCTAAAATCCCAATGTTTGAAAAAGATGCCGCGAATTGCTTGATAATCTCCTTTTTCTCCCTATGAGACAATGGGTTTCTTATAATACAACAGGCGGCCCCGTTAAAACCGACACCCCATAAGCTATTGGTGGTATCTTCAAATACAGCCTGGCTAACGCAAGACTTGAGAAATGAAGTAAGCACTCCATCGCTCATATCATACAGCATGTCGCCAAACTCGCAATAATGCAGGCTGGCAAGAGAAATAATATCATTATCTTCCGTTTCAACCCCGCATATAGAAGCAAACGCGCAAAAATCGTGGCTTAGGGTAAAAATAATTCTTGATATATTATTCTTGTAATCTCCGTTGTAAGCGCCTTTCCTGAAAACCATTGTTACCGGTAATTTATGGCTGATTCTATAAGGATCGAACAGGTTGGTATCCTCAAGCGAGTTCAGGATCTCTTCATCTGACGGAGGATATTTAAAACCTTGGGCAAATCTGTATGTCTCAAGGGCCTTTGCCATTTCCCTGATTGCCAGGCGCGCGGTCTTTCTTTTTACGCCTTGCGGCATAAGCCCGCGTTTATGTAAAAAATCAGCGAGCGCTTTTTGACTGTTAAAATTCGCTCCATTCGCAGGCCGCAGATCCAGGACTATACCCGTATCATTAGACGCGGCCAGGGATGACGGCCTAAGGCAGGACAGAGAAAAGGCGGGCCTGGCCCATATGGCCAGCGTTATTGCCATTAAAAAAACGGCGGATATTTTTAGCGAAACTTTTCTCACACCCATATGTTTATTTAGTGTGTCCTATCCGGTTTTTGATAAATAATTTTAGCGATTGTTGGTAAAAAGCACGGTATAATCCGATTTTCTGATATAGAAAACGGTATCAATACAGGATATCAAACCGCATAATATCACCGCGATAATCTGCCGGGCGCGTAAGGCCCTTTAAGGTTTTATTATGCCGCTTTCAGCGCCTCGACATGCGTCCTGATATATTCGGTATGCTGCTGGCTGTAATCCGATATTATCTCAAACTTCTTGTCCTTTAGTAGCATTACAAGGGCTTCAATAAGGCCCTGTCTGCTCCAGGCAATGAGATCGTCTTGCGCGCTGGCAAACACCCTGCCCTGGCGGATACCGTTTTTATTAAGCACGGCCGCTATATTAAGCGCCAGTTGATCGGCTGAAAGCGAGTTTTGCAAAAAAACATTGCTTTCAAATATATCCCTGTCAATATTAAGGCTTCTTAAAAAATCTTCGGCGGAAACGGAATCCTGTTTATTGACAAGATAAAATTTCCTGCCATCTGCTGACGACTTTCTGATTATATCCTGCAATGCCGCGCTTTCCGCGAGCGAATCTGAATAAACTATCACGGCTTGATTTTCCGCGGGGACATTTATTATGCCCTCCGGGAAATAGCGAAGAAGCCCGTCGGCTAAAATGTACTGCTCATCATAATCCGGCGCGCGCTCCGGGACAATGCCTGCTGAAGGAGATTTTATTTTTTCTTGTATTTTTCCGATCAAATTTGAGAAAAACGCTCCGGCAAATTGTATTTTTAAAACATCATCATATTCCTGTTGCTTGCTTTGATCAAATACCCACCTATTAATTACAACAAAACCGCCTTTTTGGGCATATTCGTTACGATGCATAATCTGGATTATGCCTTCAAGCAATCTATTATATCTATCATACTCAACAGGCTGTTTGTCATCATTTGATAACCCTACAGCTCTATCCCTTGCAAGGGTCCTTCTGTTAATCTCGTAAGCAAGCAATCTCGCTTCTCTTATTTGATTAACGTCCGTTATTCCATTTGGATCACCAAAATCGCTTTCCAATCTTTCATTCAGATGCACTATAAAATCTTCTTTCTCTATAAGCTTTGCGTATTCCAATAAACGATTCGCATATGTCTGTTTGTCTGATCCAAATTTTTTAATACCAGACTCCATAACCTTGCCTGCAATATCAGCCAACTCTTTTTCAATAAGATCCTCATCTTTATTTAATTTTTTAAGGCGTTCTTTTATGTCTTTTTTTAATTCTCTTATTTCTTTGAATTTAAAGTTTGATAATTCTTTCTTAGCTTCTTGCATCTTATATGAAATATACAAATGGGCATAAGCTCTTTCATTATAGCTGGTAAATCTGCGCTCAATCCATTTCCTTGCATTAGTCATGTATCGCATCTCTTTTTCGTCAAACGGTGCTATAAAAATTTTGAACACATCCTTCGTCGGAGATTGAGGACCTGTAAGCATCCTAAACCAGCCATATCCTACCTCAACCACCCCAAGTTTGGGCCCATCAATAATATCCATTATGCCTTTTACAGGCCTTTTAACTGTTACATCTTTATGAGAAACCTCTTCAATAATATCACCCGCAATAAAGACGCCGGGCTTGCCATCTCCTATTTCATCATCTTTTATACCTGTGGTTATTTTCAGGTTTTGCTCGAAGCCTTGCCTTTTAACCAAAACATCTTGTTTGAGATTTTCTCCATCCAAAAATTCAATAGTTTTTGTTACCTTATCACCTGCTTTAAAATCTGCAGGATTGATAACATTCTCTATTACCACGCCTTTCTCATCAAATCCGTTTATTGCCATACCCTGTAACTGCCTGTTTACTGTTGCGGTTTTAATTTTTCCTTTATTTTCTAATGTGTTTATACGATTATGATCAAGTCTTGTGTCAAAATTATACTCCCAGCCGTCTTTTTCATTTTCTTTTGTTCTTAACGGCCTTGAATGATACAATATCAATTTTTCAACTAACTTAAAGAAGCTCCCATCTGTATAGTGTGGATACTTCCATTTTTTATTTGCATTTTTTTCTTTTTCTCTTCCAAATGTTTTAGAAAAAACATAATCCTTACCAGTTCCGGGACCTGCTGAAAATAGCATAAATTTTTCCATAATATTGCCATATTTTTTACCATTTCCCAATAACTCTTTTTGTATAACCGCACTCAAGTAATCGCCCATTTCAGCTACCCTGCCAGCGAGATCTTTAAGCTCCTCCTTGCTGGACGGTGTCAATTTATTCAGCTCCTTCAGCTTAATCAACTTAATATTTTGGAGTTTGGCCTCAAGTTCTTTTACAGATAATTTGTTTAAATCATCCGGTTGCTGTAAAACAAGAGGGGTGTTGGAGTTATTAACAGACGCGGGCCTTAGGCAAAAAAATTCGCAGGCCAAAAGCTGCTGATTGATAAAAAAACAGCATATTAACACAAATATCAAAGATTTTTTAAATACCCTTAATCCGTGCATATAGGCCTCCTTTTTATTATTAGGCGCAAATTCTTATATTATATTCCATGTCAAATGAGCTTTTGACTGACTTGACTATTGACGACAGTATCTCTTCCGTTCCAGCCGGGCCGGGCGTCTGCCATAGAGTCACATGATCGGGCAAGCCTTCATGGCCTTTGCCTACAAAAAAAGATAGCTTCGTCCTATCGTCTGCGGCTTTAAATAAAAACCCATAATCATTACTACCGTCTCCAACCGCCACAATAAGAGGGCTTTCAAAATTTTTCTCGCTTAAAAAATATTCTATGGCATCTTTTTTATCCACCGGACTGCAATCCACATATGTATCACCGTATCTTACATGCAGATTCTGGAGGTTAGGGCGCTGTGCAAGAAGTTCTTTAAAAGTTTCCGCGACCTTTCGGGTAAAATCAGAATTTTGCAATTCAGGCAATGCCTGTTTCTCGGACGATTTTTTAAACTCTATGGTAAACTGCCGGCCCATGCCGTTGGCAATCTCAATATGGCCGAGAACGCTTTTATTTTCTGCTACAAATTCATCAAATATTTTACTAAAGGCGTCAAAGCTTTCGGCCCTATCAATGCTTTCAGGCAGGCGCATGCCCTCTATATTGCCTGCCAGAGATTTAGCCAGATTTCTTACGATAAACATCTGGTCATCTGCTGAAAAAGGTTTTCCAAAATACTCAATCGTTCGTATTCCTTGCTTATTCCAAGATATTTTACCCAGTCCAGCCATAAAATAATATGTTAAACGCTCAAACCAACTGGAATCACCAGACTTTATCATTTCCTCCAAAGGCTTTATAAGATTATTCTCGCTGTCTTCCAGTATACCCCCTGTGCAGATAACGATATGCGAACGGCCGTACATTTTAAAAATTTCACTTATAAGGTTAACCGTGGAACCGCGGACAGGCTCATTAGGCTTTGACAAAGTCCCATCTTTATCCGCGATAAACACAATATCTGAAATACGCATTGACAAGAAGGCGGACTTTATATCTGATTCAATCCTTTGCGATTGCGCCAGCGATAAAGGCCTTAAGGCGCATAAAAAATTTTGCCAAGAATAAGCGGGGCTTGCCATGGATATAATGGCAAGGCCTGCGTATAAAACAAATATTTTTATGCTCCTTCTCATAATAGCCGCTCGCCTTAAGCCAGGATATGAAGAATACGCTATAAATATTATGCTGCTGTTAACGCCTGGGCATGCGTCCTGATATATTCGGCATGCTGCTGGCTGTAATCGGATATTATCTCAAACCTCTTGTCCTTTAGAAGCATGAGGAGTGTTTCAATAGAAGCTGTTTTCCACGACATTAAATCCTGATCCAATGCGGCAAAAACGCGGGCTTGGGTTATGTGCTGATTAGCCAATTCGGACATTACAGTTTCGGCTATTTGCCCTGCGGACATATCCTCGGCTTCAATAATATTATCAAAATTTAAAGTATCCAGGCCGACCCCTGCTAAAAATTCACCGGAACTTAGGGATGTCTTATTAACGAAATAGAACCTTCTCTCGTCCTGAACAGACGCCCTAAGGATATCCTGCAATGCCCTGCTTTGCTTGAGAGCATCCGAGTAAACTATCACTGCCTGCTTGTCTCTATTAACAAACAGCTGTCCGGAAGGCGAATAGTCCAGTAATGATAAGGCAAGCTGATATTCAACCGAATAATCGGCAACGCCGGCAAGATCAAGGCCCGCAATGGCTGGCGGCAGCTCATTGCCAGCTGTTTCAGTGTTCATCGCGTTTTCAAGCGAAGCAACGGTCATCAGCGAACGTATAATATTGATATCCGCGAATATTCTCAACGCATAAGCCGCCATTTCGCGAACAAAAATATAATCCTCTCCGGCCGTCTGCTCATCATTAAGAATATCAATAAGAACCTTTTTTATAGGCTCCACAACCATATTATCATTAATATTATCCAATGCCAGTTTTTCCAAGTCGGCAATATTTCGTATAGAACCCATAGGCTCTTTATTGCGGTACAGTTCATCTACGAGCTCGTCAGCGGGCCTTTCTGCTGTTTCGGGGGCTTTCTTGACATCTCCAGCCCGGGGGTCGTTTTCCAAAATTGCCGTCATTATGCCGAAAATTCCACCTACAACCTCATCCTGAGCTGTTTCGGGGGCTTTTCTTAAAAACTCCAAAAACTCTTTTGCTTCGGAACGGTCTGTAATCTCACCTGTATCCAAATTCTTCTCCTTTAAAGGCGTATAATGATTCATGTCGGAAAAATGCAATAAAGCAATTGTATCAATTAACAGTTCGCCAAAATTATAATCTGCGTATTTCTGGAGAATCGCGATAAACTTGTCATAATCTTCAGGTTCTTTTGCTATATATCCTAAGCTTATATGCCCGGTAAACTGCCTATTGAACACATCCGCGGATTTCTGAACAGCGCCTTCAAGCAAAAGGGCCTTGTCCAGATCTTCTGGAGTAAATCTTACAAGCGCCGAGATCGTATTCCCAAGGCCTAAGCCACGGACCGTAGACTGTACTGCGCCGGGCGTGCCTATATCTTTAAAAGCGCTGTCTATCTGGCCTAACCTTTGTCCGGCTTGTTCAAAACTTGTTCCTTTTGGATATGACCGGCTGGGATCAATATCCGCTATAGTCATATGAAGCGAGGCAGGATCAAGAAATGCCACTACATCGCCCATGCCCGCGGCTTTAAGCTCTTCTTTCATTGTTTCTTGAAATGCGATTAATGCCTCACGCAGCTTCCCTTCCGTTATCCTCTTAGCTACTGTGAAGCCGGAAAATGGCAGCATCTCGCCATCAGGGCCTACCTTCGGACGATAAATATGCCTGTTAGGATCAAATGGTTTCCCAACAAATTGGCCTATAGATCTTTCGCCAAGCCTCTTTTCGTACTCTGAAAACTTGGCATAGAGCGCCTTGAGATCATTAGACATTCGCGCTATCTTTCCTAAAACAGTATCCGGATCCGATACATCCCGATCGTAATCCGTAAACAACTTTATAAAACCGGCCCCATAATTGACGCGCCTGTCAGAATCTGGCATGTTTTTAAATTTATTCCATTCATCTGATATTGCAACCCATTCCATAGCCGCTACCTCACCCTCAAAAGCGGTAAATGAAGCCTTTTCGTCACTTATCGCTTTTGCTGCCGCGTCAATTCTTTCTATATCCATTTTTGATGCGCAATAAAGAAACACAGTGACACGCTCATTATCCCACCCTTTAACAGGGGTCGTATATTGAACGGAAAGCCTTAGCCCGTCTACCTCGCTTATCATAGAAAGCCTGTCAGGAGAAATACTATAATCCTTAAGATTGCCTATGTTAAATAACTCTTCCCCAAGTTCTTTTAGGGCAACTTCTTTTGTCGTATCAGCGAGATTTCGCCCATCATCCAATAAGCCCATATGCCCGCCCGTAGAAATATCTCTGGCATTAGGGGCATGGTCTTTATTGGCAGAACGAGTCTGCACCAGCATCCTGCCTTGTTCATCAACTACGATGACAAATACGCTCCTGTGCCAATCTTCATTTGCTTTAGAAAGATGCGCAAGAGGCCTTGGCTTGATGCCGATATAATTACCGTCAGAATCAATTATATGAAAATATTCTACAGCATCCGTCTGGCCTTCTGCTGTTTTTATATTAAGCAGTCTTTCCACTGTCATTTCTTCCGTATCCAGTATCTCTTTGTTTTTGACAGCGTCATTATAAGCTTTTGCCCAATCCTTTAATTGCTTAAGGGTTTTCTCTATATCTGAATTGAAATATTTTTTTGCCATATCTAATAACCCCTCAGGATATGCTCGTTTTGCAAAAGCCTTTGAACTGGCCTTGGCTGAATCACGGAGGCCTTTTACCACATGCGAGAAAAAGCTTTTTGAAAATTCCATTGTTAGTTTCTCTATGTTTTGATTTCTCGCATTATCAGTATAGCCCCATGTGTTCGTCAAAACGGTGTCATATTCATTTTTATTAACTATCTGCATAATGCCTTCCAGCACCCTCTGATACCTGTCATAACCGGCGGGGTCGTCTTTGATAGAATAAGCGAATTTGATTTCGCCGTCCCGCATAGAAAGCCTTCTGTTTACTTCATACGCGAGGGCTTTGACCTTATCTATCGCGCCGGGGGACTTAATATCAATTTTTAAGCTGCTTAAGAATTCATTGCTATCTATTACTTGAGCATTGTGACAAGCCGCGGAATCCTTAAGCGAAGGCGCGTTATCCTCTACGGCTCTTATCACCCTTTGCTGTAAATTGGCATCATTGACAAGGTTTATTTCGTTTTGCAATTCCTTAATTACAACAAAAATTTCATTATAAGCAGCCGCCTTTTCTTCCGGCAATTTGAATTTTGAATCAACCCAGGCATTGTTAAGAGCCCTTATACCTATTTCCTCATCAGTAAAAGGAGATATAAATATTGTTAAAACATCTTTATGTTGTTCTTTATAACGCGGGTCTTTTTTAATACTCTCAAACCATCCATAGCCGCCCTCAAGTATCGCAAGCTTAGGCCCCTTAAAGATATCATTCAGGCCGCGTATTTTTCGGCGGATTTTTATGTATTCATCGGTTTCCTCTATTTTTATATCATCATTAAGCACAACAGCCTTTTTGCTATCAGCTAAATCGGATTTCCTTATTGTAATTTCTTCGTAAAAAGTCTCTAATGCCATACCTTGAAGCTGGTTATTTACAAGAGCGGTAATAATCTTGCCCTCTTTTTCAAGCTGTCTTAGCTCGTCCT
The DNA here is from genome assembly GCA_028716165.1 of Candidatus Omnitrophota bacterium. Classification (NCBI taxonomy): domain Bacteria; kingdom Pseudomonadati; phylum Candidatus Omnitrophota; species Candidatus Omnitrophota bacterium. The sequence goes on along the minus strand of JAQUQI010000005.1, from coordinate 36,939 downwards.
CTCCTCTAAAATGATAGGCAATGCCATCTTTTTCGGATATACCTTTTTTAACGCGCGGAGACCTTGTGTGATAAAGTGTCAGCTTATCAACAAGATGAGCGTATTTACCTTTGCCTTCGGTAAAGATAGCGTCCATAACTTCGCCTTTGCCGGTACCAGGCGCGGCCGAATACAATAAAAACTTATTCGCTATTTCTTTCCCGCTCATGTCAAGAACACTCTCTATCAATTGAACAAGCTCCTCAACCGATAGCGCATTTATTTCATCATCACTAAGCCTGCCTATAGCCAGGCCGTTCTGCCTTATATAATCTCTTATACTCGCGGATCTTTGGCCATCGCCAAGTTTTGACAGTTTGTCTAAAAATACAAAATAATAACCTGAAGGAAAAGATGGTTTTTTATCTTGAAAATATTTATTGATTTCGTTTTGGATATCAGAGGATATGATGGAGTGAAGTTCTAAGTCCCTGGCTATAAGCTCGGCCTCTTCGTCAACTTCTTCCTGCGCTGTTCCAGTCTTATTATCATGGCCTAATTCATGAAACAGGCGTTCGGCAAGTATATATTTTACAACAGGGTATGAGTCATAATCATTAAGAAGAGAAAGCACAAATCTTTCATTTAAAACTATTTCAACAGAACCCATATCATTTAGATACCTTGCCGCGTTAACAGGCAAGTTCTTTAATACCCTTATGCTTATATTTTTAGAAATATTATCTTCTTTGCTTAATAAATTTTGCAAATAAGCGTCTAAGTTTTGGTCGGATTGTGCCAGAGACATAAGCGCTTTAAGTGAATCGTTCATGAGAGCGGCAAATTTTCCGGAAGACTCATTCAAAGGGTTAAATATTTTTCTTGAAAGATCAAGGCCCAATTCCAAACCAGCCCCTAATTCCGCTTTTGAATCCTGTTTTTTTATTAATGCTCCTAATAAATCAAGCCGCAGGACATAAAAAGGCAGGGATACTGATATCAGCAATGATGTCATTAAGGGGCTATACTTGCGGTCTTTGACTTTGGTTTTTACACCTTTTGCATCTGGGCCCCGGGCTCCGGGACGATCAAAAAAGATATCATCTATTCTTAACAGATAATATACTATAGCCAATAACCCGTGCGTTATACCCTTGGTATATTTTTCTTTACCAGTCAGCCCTGCGGCAATAATGATACCTAAAGCCACTGCCGCTACAAAAGGCATAGGCATAAAGGCAAAGATGGCGTTTAAAGCAAACAATGCTCCGCTTACGCCAAAAACAGAGGCCGCTATCTTCTTGTTAGCAGGGGCATTTTTCATAAAAGGCCCAAAAATAAACGCGATAGGGAATATATGAAAAAATATCTGGGTCACAATAGCCCAGGGATGTGTCGGCGCCAAGCATAATATCCCTAATAATGCGACTCCCCAGCGAATGGACGGCTTGTAAAGATTGTATAATTCCCTAAACTTTACGGCAGGGTAGAAAATATCTTTAATACCGCTGCTGAATCTTCCTGCGGTACCCTTAAAAGCATTTAATGCCTTCTCGCCGTGCATGGGTATCAAAGGAACGAAAGTAAACACAAGGCCCCAGAACATTTTTGAATAAGACGCCCAGGCCTTTAAAAACGGCTGTTTGGCATGGAATAATCTTATGCCTCCCGATGTTATAGCCTGTGAAAACAGATACCCAAGGCTTACAAATAATATCGGCAGGGCAAAAAATGAAAACGGAGTAAAATTAATAAAAAATGAGAACAAAAAGATCAGTAGATTAAAGTGCGGTATCAATGGTTTGTTAAAGTAAAAATCAAAATTCTGGAATATTGTCAGCTTTTCAGTCCAATGCGCCTTATCGCTTTTTAATAATTTCTGATAATGCACTGAAAGAAATTCATCAATAACAAGTCCGCCAAACCTGTTCTGAAAATCAAGGATAGAAGCGCCGACCATTTCTCTTGGCCTGCCCCAGGTAATCCAGGTAGTATGGTCGCCGCGCATGCCATCCATTATAGCTTCGTGCGCCGCGGCGGTGTCCTCTATATTAGACATATAAGCGCCCCAGCTCCTCATAACACTCCAACGCACTAATCCCGGGCCGTAATAAGAGGACGCGCCCAAAAGAGCTTCCGCGAGCAATGTCCTTAAATTCCATGTATCTTCTGCTACCTGATGCGCGGCGCCGGTAGGGGCGACATACCCCGTCCTCATATCAAGCCTTGTGGTCAGATAACCAAGATTATCTTCGGAAGTAAATCTTTGCGCTAAAAACGGGAGCATGAAAAATTCGGATGGATAGAAAAAATGATCCCTATCCAGATTGACAATCATAGCGTCTTCTTTGACTATGTCTTTCAAAAACTTTTCTATAAAACGAGCTGTTACTGACCACTTATCGGTTTTAACAACCCATCTTTTTGCCTCATCCTTAAGATAATCATGACCTTTAAATTCTTTCGTTGAAAGAATTATTTTGTTTGAATCCTGGGGCGTAAATGTTCTATTAAAGCTCTTTTCGCTACCTGTATCAGCATAAGAACAGCCGTTTATCGTATAGGTTCCTTGCGGCCTGTTTGTATCGCATAATATATTAATAATCTCGCTAGGGTTCTTTCCACCCCAGTTCTGTATATCCGGATCTATATCTTCATGGACATGAATAAACATAAGATGTTTTTTCAAAATATCGTTTATTTCCGCTTCACTTGGATCACGGCCATTTTCGTCTTTAAATTTGTGCTTTATTAAAACCCTGTATGCCGCTTCTCCCGCGCGTTCAGCAAAAAGAAGTGTCTTTAAATACCCGTCAGCACGAAATACTATCCATTTTGAAATTATGTATTCTTCTATATCCTTTTGCGTTCTGCCTAATTTTTGCGCGATGTCTTCTATGGTTTGTTTAAGGGTTGTCTTGGGATCCATCAGGCGTTCTAGAAAAGCATCATCAACTGCTACACCATTAAAAATATCATCTCTAAGAAAAATTTCCCACGACTCTTTGAATTCTTCTTTAAACACATAAAAACCGGATTTTATAATGCCTGCGGGTGTATATTCTGTGATAACGCCCTTGGCATCCTTTGTCTCACCGTCTTCCGCGTCAAGAAAATCGCGTGTGGGTAAAACTCTCTTTTTACCTGTCCCCTTGAATATTGACGGATTAAGCTCATCAAGTTTCGTCTGGTCATATATTCTCTTAAATTCATCCTCATCAAACATAAGTATCGTATTAAACCATTTGATGATTTCCTGTTTAGCATGAGGGCTTTTAAGATCCGGCAACTTTTTTGCTTTCGGATCGTTCAGGACTTTTATAAGTGCCTGTTCTTCCTGTTTTGATATAAGATGAAAACCTGACTCCACCGAAAGCGTTGCTTCTATAACAACATCTTTAAAAACATCCTTCAAATATTCATTGCGGCGTATCCTGTCAAGCTCTTGTTTGCCTATATCTTCATACCGTTTCAGGCTATCCAGTCTTTGGTTACGGCTTATTGCCGTGGCGGCAGATTCTGTAAAAATATACCACCAGCTCCTGAAAGATTCCCGCAAAGAAATCACTAAAATAGGGATAGCGGCAAGCCAACCAAACCATGGTATACTGCCAACACTATAAAGCAGGCTAAAGCCCACTATAACAGCCGCGTATGTCCCCATCCATCCAAAATACGCCTTGAAGAAATTCTTTTTTACTTTTAGTTCGGCCTCTGAAAGAGGGCCTTTATAATCAGCCCTGGCCTTAAACATGGTCCGAAGGCCCTGGAGCCAATTCTTATGAAACTGCGCATATTGAAGCATTTTATGCGTTTCAACAAGGACAAACGACCAGATCAATCCGGTAAAAACAAGGCCAATAACACCAAACGATGAAAATGAAGTTATTGCCATAGCAATCAAGCCGGCAGTCCCGCCTAAAGCGAAAACACGCCAGACGAGATTGATAATCTTATTAACCTTCATAGGGTATACAGTCTGATGCAGGCCTTCATATTCATATCTTTTAGCAAGCCACTCTTTAGCGGGTTTGATAGCTTCTTCAATCAGCTTTCCTTTTTCCAATTTATGGTCTTTCTTTTTCTTAACATTAGCTTTCGCTTGCTTCTCGGTCGTATTTTTATCTGCTTTCTCTTTAAGAGCCTTTATATTAGCGTCCATATACCATTGCTGGAGCGTTGTTGCGCCAAGATACTTATACAGGCCTAATTCCAAGATAGGGTCTTTTCCGTCTGCTTTAAAGTACTCAAACAGCCGTTTCATATCCCTGTCCGTAAACGGCCAGAAATTATCTGCAAGGCCGCCTGTAATTCTGTCACCTTTATCAAGTTCGCCTTTATTCATCCAGTCCCATTTTTCAGCCTGGTCAATCATGATTGCAAGCATCAAATATGATATAGGTTTTGTAAAAACTCTATCAACAAAATCATACTTTGCTCTTTGCTTGCTATCAGGCGAAACCGTATTGTTATTCAATACCATACTGTATTTATAACGCTCTGAAAGCATGGCGGGTTTTTCACTATGAGTGTCGGGATAATAGGCATCTAACAAAGCGAACAGTTCTTCATCAGTCTTATAGTACAAAGAAATCAAATAATCAGTGAAAGCTTTATTAAGATACAAATGACGATTTATATCGGCAACCCTGACCCTAATTTCTTGATCAGGCACAGAAGGCGCGCCAGGCGAAACTTTAGCAGACGCGTGACCAGGCGCCTGTGCGGATGGCGCCCTGCCCGAAGCAATATCTCCCCCCTCGCCCGGCAAACCGGAACTTTTGGTATCCGCGATTTGCTTTTTGCCGAGTTTTTTGAAATGAACATACGACAAAACGTATGTAAACAAAAACAATGCCAAAGGCAGTAAAAATGTTATGGCTGCCAAAGATACTGCCGTTGTTATAACGATAGGCGATAATGTATCGCGTTTATTGGATTCCACAATAGCATTATATAACCATGAATTTTTAATGTGTTTATTGAATTGAACGCCAATGTATTCTCGTATGCTGTTTTCATGATAGGATCTCCACAAAACAGGGGTGTATTTATTCTTAATTTCATACAAGAATTCCCCTTCGGAAAAATATTTCCCGTCTTGTTCCGCGAGGTTAAGAGCCGAATCTTCAGATGGGGCTGTAAAAATATTCCTGTTTTCTACGGCCCGAGTAAAGCCTTTGGATGAAACCTTTTCCGTATCAATTTCATCGCCATCCATAAACCGGTCAACAGCAAACCAAACATTTTTTGCCTGGTCAGGCGTTTTATCCCACACAATATAAGACCCGGGCTTGCTTGGTATCATAATAGTATAATGTGTCTTATAAGGTTCTTGTTTTATTTCGGCAAGACGGTTTGTGATATTTAACTTGCTACCCGCAATCGGAGAAAGCACACCGACAAGCCGCGCGCTATAATCAGCGCATTCCAACTCATTAAAATATGTTAAATAAACCTTATCTCTAAACATTTTCCCGGCGTGAATCTCCCAAGCAAGCCTGCCGTCCATTCTGTATCCGCTATTATTAACAGACTTTCTGTTGATACGGGTGTCATTAACATCGTATACAGCTATGTTATCTGTAAAATGCAGGCCCTGCAGAGACCCAACCTTGGTACCGTGCCTATAATCTGATTCTGTTTGCTTTGTCCGGATAACCTGTCCGTCAAGACGCTCACCGGCATTGTCATCATATTTATATATGTGAGCCTCTAAACTAATGGGTATATCCAACGAATAACCTTTTAAGAAAGTAATGTATCTGGGAACGCCCATCGGAAAATTTTTATCATCAAGGCCAAACCCTTCTCTCGTCTGCACAAGCCATCCTCTATTATTTTTTATTTCTTGCCATGCATAGGTCACATATTCAAAACCTTTGGCATCTTCAAATAACAGGTCAAGGCTCTGCTCCAGATTGGTATATGTAATTTGCGGGAAATTAATAATACCCTTGCCCTTCTTACAGCTATAAGATATATCCCCTGTCTGTTCATCAAAACTTGTTCTATTGGCAACAGAAAAAATAATCTCTTTGCCGTCAACAAATATAGTAAGAATTGTTTTTTGGGCAATACTAAATGAACGCCAGATATCGCTGTCCGGGTAGAAAAAGTATCTTTTTAGATTGCTAACGAATTTACCGCTTGGATCCTTGTAACCTTCAAACCTCTCTTCAATAGATCCCGTATTATTTTTTATTTCACGGTATTCTAATAAACCCTCTCCCCGTATATCAGATCTTTTGTAAGCACGGCTGCCTTGATAATATATCCTGCCCTGTTCATCAAAAATACTCTTAAGCGCGCCAAAACTATCGGTTGCGGACAATTGTTCAAAATCAAGTTTTTCAAACTTATTGCTTAAAAGTTCTGATTGGTCAATCGGATTACCGACTTTCTTACCGGACTCATCCAGCGAATAAACTTCACTGCTGGTACTTAAACCAAAATCACCAATGAGACCTTCATAATATTGATCGGTAACAAGAACACGTTTAAAGGGTTCTGTCAATGGGCTTGATTTGTCCCCTAAAGTTTCACCGTCATAGCGTCTTATAATGCGCCCAAAACCGTCTCGCACCTCTTCCCACACTAAATGTGTTTTGTGATTTACATATCTATAAGTAACTGTATTATCTTGCGCAATACCTGCAAGCGAATCTACTGCATTGCCGGAATCATTGATAATTTGAGCTGACACATAAGCAAATTCGGGTCTATATTCACTAAGATGTTTTCCTTTTTCACCTTGGTAGGTTTCATATAAATAACTATTACTTGTAGCGGATATATGCATGACACCCAATATGCCTGTGGGCGTAATCTTCTCAACAACCTTTCTTGAAAAACCTGTCAAGTTGCCTTGGTCATCACGCGAACTTACACCGGTATACTTTGCTATCAGCCGTCCACGGTTGTCCCTTTCTTCCTGCCATACTAATTTTGAGACCTTGTTCTCATACTGGTAAACAAGGCTGTCCATCTTTAGGGCCTCAACCGTAGTAATAGCCTTTCCGGAATGATCTACAAGATAACTCTCCGTCAGGACAGGTTTATCAGCATATTGGCTTATGCTAAAATCTCTCAAGTCTTCTCTGCCCGTGAATAAATAAAGCTTTCCGCTCTGGGCAATGCCTTCTATTGAACCTATACCGGGCTCATACTGCATAATTTCAACGAATGACGCGCGATAACCGGATGAACCCGAATCAGGATACTGGTAGAGTTTAGCTATAATATTACCTCTGGCGTCTTTTATCTCCTGCCAGCTGACATTGGTCTTATTATTAAAGTAAAAGCTTCTTACACAAACGCGGCCGTCTATTGTTATAATTTCTATTTTGCCTGTTTCAATAAGAACCTTTGAACCGGCATACGCGGCGGTATTATATCCATTAGCTTTAGAATATTCATACATCTTGCTGGAGCCGATAGCTGATGCCCCAATATATCCATCATACGAAGGGATTTCTATGGCAATAGGACTAAAAATACCTGCAGCCGCATTATAATCCCCTATTACTTTCGCTTTTACCCTGCCAACAGGGTCTATTATTTCCTGCCAATAAGAATCGGTAACTGAATCATGAACAAAAGCAATAGGGTCATTCATATCCGTATAGCCGATAATTTTTGATTCCCTCAAATCCATAACAGGCTTATCAGTCTTTATATCGTTCAAGTTGTTATCATATTCATATAAATATGACCGGCTATCCGGAAATGATCCATTTTCCTTAACATTGTATTTAACAACCTCGGCCTGGCCTGTTTCAGGATAAGGCTTTATAGTTCTGACAATGTTTCCATTAAAATCATATTCCTCATACCATTGCTGGCCAAACAAAGATGTAGTAATTTTCATCCTGACAGCCGCGATATCAGATAAATCGTCTATATAAACATCTGACGGTATATAACCGCCGGAACTGTCTATAAAGCCCGCAAGTGTTCCCCTCTGGACCTCCCGGCCATCATAGTTTGTGACAGAAGATATGCGATTACCCGCGCTGTCACGCCCTACATTAACAACAAACTTCAGATTGATAGTGCCGGCATCCAGATCAATATCGCCTTCCAGAATCTCGGCATAGACATTATCAGTATTAGGTATAGACGGATCAATTATATACATCCTATCATGTTTACCGGTTTTTGTAACCTGCGCAAGCAGGAGGGGTTTTACCCCCGGGCTATTGCTATTCAGGCTGTATGCCGCTAAACCGTTTTCTGTAACATAAGTATCTCCTACTTTGTAAATAACCCTCTTTAAATTAGCTACTACTGTTTGGGCATCAAATTCAGCATCAGTAAGATAAAGATTACCATTTCTATCAAATAGTAAAGTGTTAAAAGCTTTAATCTGATCAGAGTTTAAAGAGTCTAGGCCTGGCGCTATGTCCACACCAGAAAATATCCTCAAGGCAGACTGCGCCTGGCTATCCCAATTAGCGTATATCTCACCCATCCTTTTAAAAAGCATCACCACAGTATCAATATCTCTTAAAACTCCTCCTTCATCATAGAGTATGCCAAGGTCGCTATTGGAGAATATCTTAAGCTGGGCCTGGGTTATATTGCCTGCCGTCATATTGGGTGTAAGGCCTAAACCAAAAGCGCTGTTTGCTAAGGCCATGGCATTGGGATTGGCTGATATGGCTATAACATATGAGACTACATTGTTGTAGAAGGTGATAATATCCTGAATAGCGGAAGCAGGGTCATCGGCATTATCTTTTAATATAGTTTTACCATCCGCATCTTTTGTATATATCAACCCATACAAGGCATCTATTTGTTTTCCGTTCAACGCTCCCTGTAAAGTAATATTAATGCCTGTAAAAAGATTAAACAGCTTCAATGCCTCCGGATTGCTTCTTAGGCTGTCCAGCATAGCAACAGCTAATTTTAAACCTTCTATGGTCGCTATGGGGTCTGTGGCATTTGGCTGGAAGTCTCCATTCGCGCCATAAATAAGCCCATAAAGAGCATTTATCTGACTCTGGCTTAATTTGCCTGTTGGCTGGATATTTACGCCTGTAAAAAGATTAAATGCTTTTAGGGCTTCCAGGTCAAGGCGCAGGGCCTTAAGCATGGGCCCGGCAAATTTTATACTTTCAATAGGGGTATATGCATAACCGGCGGAATCCCTGTAAAAATCTCCGTCTGAATCATATACCAGTGTGTATAGAGCGGTCAATTCTTCGGCGGTTAGCGGCCCGGAAAGCTTGATGTTAACTCCCGCTATTAAGTTAAACGCCGCTAATTCCGACGGGTTGGCCCTCAATTGGTCAAGCGCCTTTTTGGCTAATATAATACCCTCCATTGTTGTTTTAGGATCTCCTGCATGCTTATGTTTTTCGCCCTCACCATCATATATCATGCCGTATAATACCGCTAATTGGCTGTCTGCCAGATAACCCTCATTAGCAAATCCGGCATTAGTCAATGCGTTAAACGCTTCTAAAGCGCCTTGATTACCCCTTAAAGCTGCAAGCATTGATGAAGCAAGTCTTAGGCCTTCAAGCGTTTTTTCAGTATCCGCGGCATTTTCATGGAATTCTCCCAAATCATTTTTAAATATAAGGGTATACAATACGTCCAGTTGCGCCTGGCTTAATTTGCCGCTGTCTTTTATGCCCGCGCCTGTTAAAAGGTTAAATGCTTCAAGCGCGACAGGGTCTTCACGCAATGCCTCCAGCATTTTACCAAGCATTTCTTCAGCCTTTTTTGTATCAATAAAATACAAAAATTTGCCTATAACCACATTGCCTGTCAACCTGTCAAAAACAAACTCATAAACGTTTTCGCCTATTTTTTCTCCACCTTTATCAAAAACCGACAAGCTAAGCTTTTGATCTGTTATTGCCCTGCCAAGGCTTGAACCATCGTTTGCAAAAAACTCTATTTTCGCCGGGGTGTCACTGTCAAGCCTGAATATTTGCGCCGCGGTAATTTCATCATAGATTGCATATCCGGCTTTCGCAAGATCTGCAAGCGTTTTAAACATACCATGCTCATATAATGATGTCTCATTATTATATCTGTGACCAATATAATAATTACCCAATTTAACAGGTATTGTAATAATGCCCTCGCTTAACGCCATCTGTTTAATCTTTTCAGACTGGTCTGTTTGAAAATCCTCAACTATTTTTCTGTAAAGACCGAATTTATTGGTGTCATAGCTGTCACTATCTCCAAAAGTAAATCTGGCAATCTCCTTGCTATTCGGGCCGCGAATAACCATTTCCAATTCACCGCCAGGGTACTGTGACATAGCGACCGCTTCTTTTTCCCTTCCCGGATAAGAGCTGTCAAACAGCATAACACGGCTTGGGTCCCCGGCTTCAAAGCCCGCCTGATATATTTGGGCCGCCCTTAGTATCCTGCTCACGGCTTTGCTGTTTTTATCTATGCCTAAAGTATCCAAATCTTTACCGCTAAGAATATGGGACCCGCGCTCTGTGGTACCAAGCTTGCCGAGCATTTCATTAGATATAATATAACTACCATCATCTTTTTTCCTGGTACTGTCTAAAATATACACAAATTTATTGCCCGCGTACGGTCCTGACTGGGCTTCGACCCCCCAGGAGAGAGCGTTTCCTATCTCATATGTATATGCCTTGGCTCCGTCCTCTCCTTCGGTCCACTTCACTATAGAATTAAAAGCGTATTGACCTAAATACACGTTTTGGTCGTCATACATATCGCAAAAAGCCAGCGCGGGAACAGACCATGTGCCGTCTGCTGACTGCGTTGCCTGGGATGTAAATTCAAAATAAATACGGTTTCTGCCCCTATCATCAATATGTATGCCCACAGGCCGGGGCGCGCCGCCAGAAACATCATAAACATCAGCGGCAAAAGGTAAAAATGCCCCGAACTTATCATGGGCATTTTGCCCGTACGCGATATCATTTATCAAAAGCTTCGCGTTTTCATTCTTACCGCTAAAATTTATGCTAACATTTCTTAAATTACAAGCCTCTTCATGCGGCAGGCGATCTATTGGAAGTCCTTGTTTGTTAAGATAATACACCCATGATCCCGTTGGATTAAAAGAATCATCTCTTATATCTATTTCAAGGACGCCGTAGGCATACAAATCATCTCTTGTTTGCGCGTCATGGCCTATCTTCACGGGGTATTCATTCCCCTTGTTGTCATTGAACATGGTAATCTTCGCCCTTCGCACCCCGCCCCGTTGAGGCTCAAAACCGCCCAGCCAGGAAGAATTATCATCAGTATAAATGATGTTTCCTATCTTTAAAAGATTGAGCAATTCAAATTCTTTTTCGTGTTCGGGCGAATTATAAAACTGCGTATAAACATCAAACGTGCTTTTGCCGTAAAAAGGCAGGACCTGCTTCGTGCCGCTGTTATAGGCCATAATAACGTATTTATGATCCGGAAGTTCTGTTGAGACCTGCACAGGCTCTCCCAAGTCTTTGTTCAAGACAGATTCAAGATTGTTAGCATCGGTAATTTGGGCTAAACCGGTAATATCATTTCCATCTGGACCTTTTAATCTGAGTTTTTTTGACACAGATTGAATATCAGCAATAAGGCGCATGTCCTGTATGCTTGCGCTAACAGCACCTGATCTTTCAACATCAGGGTTGCCTTTATTATATTCCGCATGGATCCACACAACAGGAGCTCCGTTACCGTCAAGCCTTGCCACATATCCTTCGCCGGCCTTTTGGACCTCATGGACCACAAAAGAATCGGCCTTTGAAACAAGCACGATCTGGGAGCCGCTTGTAAGCAAGTCTTGGGCATCTTCCATGTCCTGTTGCGAACCAAAAACCCTGGCTTTAAATGATGGCGATTTTCCTTCTTTGCCCGGGGTATATTCAAGAGCTATCAATATCGGCCTTCCGCTGTCCGCATAACGTTTTAATTCGCCGGTCGTAACGCGCCCTGTTTCCGCGTCAAAATTAAAAACATAAGTATTCTGCCCCACCTGTTTGCCGTCTTCGTCGTAGACATTAAAACTGATCTCGCCGTTTTGTTCATTTGACGCTTTCCCTTGGTTTACGCCGTCATTGAGTATATCAAAAAATTCATAATTGACCCAACCCTCGTCAAGCCTGTAATTTTTTACCACCAGGACTTCCGTCAAGGGCGATAAACCGTTTTCTCTCACGTTTTGATAGTCCCGGGAAAGACCATATGTTATATCGTATTGATTTGATCCGGGCATATAACCCAGAAAATAATAACCTATGGGAACGGGTATAGCGGCTATGTTTTCTCCCATGGCTTTCATAATATTTTCGGGGGTCTGATCTTTCTGAAACGCTCTGCCTATCCTTATATATTCAGCTAATTTATTTGCTTCATAATCCTCTTTTTTGGCAAAAGTAAGCGTCAAGTCCCTCGCCCCGGATTCTTTGTAGGTAATTAACGTATACTCATTATTTATAAGATTATTCTCAAATATTATGCGGTCATAATCAGCCTGTGACAAAATAGACCTATCTAAACCGGTAGACTGGAGAGCAGGCTTTTCAGCAGATTTTTGTTCCGGTTGAGTTTTTACAACAGGGCTCTTGTTGAGCATCGTTTGAATATTTTTAACCATTTTGGGTGCTTGTCCATATTCACCAACCTGTAAAAATCCATTTAAAGCTTGTTCCAGTTTTATACGATTAACACTGTCCGGTTTTCCAGGCTTGTATTCAGACATAGCATCATTATAAAGATTAATCGCCTGCTGATAAAATTTGTTTATTTGAAATATTGCAAGGCCAGCCTGTGCAGCAGGAGTAACTCCAACGGACGTTGCCTGTGGAGTGACGGCAGCAGAATCCAGAGCTGGTGCTGCAGAGGATTGTTCTGATGCAACCGGAGTTATGTCCGATACGTGCTCTATAATTTTTACAGCAGATATAATGTTACCATCAGGATCATATCCAGTCTTTATATATGAAATGACTTTTCCATTTTTATTAAATTCATAATCGCTATAGCTGTATAAGAGCTTGCCGCGTGACCCATCAGCTTCAAGCCTATAGGTTTTGTCCGCTGTGCCCGTATTGACATCGTAAATCGTAGCAATCGGGATAAAACTTTCGGAGGGCAGCCATAAAGCGTTTTCCTTGTCTGTAAGTTTATTGTCTATATCCATGCCTTGGCGCTTCTCAATAAGAAATCCATCTTTGTCAAAGATGCCATGCGTAACTTTGCCGGTAACAGCATTTACTAATGTGGCCGTGATTTCGCCTGTGGCAGGGATAAAAGAAACTTTTTCAACCTGGTCAGCCCAATCAAAGTCATATAGATACCCTGTAATATCATTGGAAGCTGCGCCTCCATATGTCACCATCTCCCACTTATCGCCGACCTTGGCATATGTAACAATAACAGCGGCATTATTGTTAGCCTTGTCCACGAATATAGCAGGCCTTAACTGATAACCGTCAAGCTCTTTTTTATTATTAATATACTTGTCGCCTATACGGGCATAGCCAGTTTCTAAAAACTTCAGATACTGTTCCCTTTCAGCCGTGGCTTCCTGCCACGTCTTGCCTTCACCCGAGCCATCGCCGGTCGGAACCGAATACCAGAATCTCTGTATCCTTGATAAAACATCACCATATATAGCAAAGGCCCTATCGGGGTCTTTTATGAAATCCAAGTCCGACTCTTTGCTCTTAAGGAATATTATATCCGCTTTAATAGCTGCGATTATACCCGGCAATGCTGTTTTATTGCTGCCAAGCGCGCCATAACGCCAATCAAGTTCAGATTGAAGCTTCGCCGGGTCAAGGGCTAAAAGATCTTGCGGTAATTTTGACGCCTGACTTATTGTGCCTTGTAGCTCTTCCAGCCGCTTGGGTATAACATCGTCAACATGTCCATAACGCCAATCCGCGGCGGCTTGAGCAATCTCATTGGCATTCTCTCCCAAGCGCATAGGATCCGAGCCTAATTTAGCCTCAATATCTTTGATCTCACCTTTAAGGCGCTCTATCTCCTTATCTATTGCAGAAATATCATTATTAATTTGCGCGCGTTTAGTGTTTGTTTTGGATTCTTTCAGCTGCTGTTGTAATAATCCTTTTTTTTCTTCCAGTTTTTTAATGTTTCTATTCTTTGTATTAATATCTACACGATAAACAGCCTTAACAAGACTGGCGTCTTTTCTTGTATGCATATAACCAATAATCTGTTCTGCTTCGCCCAGCAACTCTTTTTGCTCAAGAGATAATTCATCAAACTCGTTCAGAGCTGTTTTATATTGTATTGCAAGCGTATACTGGGATATCTCGGTTTTAAGTTGCTCCTGCGTCCCTCCCAGCTTTTCTAAATAAGACCCCATAGTTTTTATGGTTTCTTTCCTAATACCATCGTAGTCATCTGTCATCCCTTGTAAATAAATCCCGAGACTTTGTTTTTTTATTCTTAAAGCAGTGTCTATAAGATGTTCGTTTAGCGCCAATCCGAGCCCTGGCAGAAATCTAGATTGGCCCGGCACCGATATTGTAGTGTCAGAGCTTGCGGGCAAAATAACCGGACCGTGCCCTTGAGAGATAGCGGTCAAAGCGCTTTCGGGTGCGGCAGGTATTGAGATTGCATCGGCAATCCGGGGAATAGTTGTTACAGTTCCGGGTAACGATGTTGTTGCGGCCGTAAGAACAGGTAATTGTGTTTTATTTGTGATTTGTTCTATATAATAAACGGTGCTTTGGAATCCTGACGGGACAATTTTAAGTACTTCATTAAATTTTTCCAAGGCCAAATCATAGTTCCTTTTATTATAATAATCAAGACCTTCACTATAAAGAGCCTCTACTGTATCTATTATCTGTCCTGGGGTCTGCGATACCTGTTTCGTGGCAGCGGGCGTTGCCGGTGAAGTAATTGCCCCCGTGCCGGTAGCCGTTAAAGTTAGCACATCTCCCGTGCTGGTAGCCGATGGAGTTAACACAGTCTTCGTGCTTGCAGGAGTATCTACAACGGGTTGCGTAGTACTTGTTGCCGATAAGGTGGTGCCATTTGCGGCTTTTATCGCTTGAATGTTTGCAAGATATGTAAGTATCGTGACATCTTGAGGAAGCTTTTTAAATTCACGCTCAGCCCTATCATAGTCTCCACGTAAATAATAAGTGAACGCGGCAGCATGAATTTCTTTTTTTTCAGCATCTGTAAGGTCAGACTCTGCCGATAAAGTAACGGCCGGCGTCGTTGTAACCGAAGGCGTGCTGGCAGGCGCTGAAGTTATCACATCCTCCGAGCTTTTAGGAGTATCTACAGCAGACGTTGCCGGTGAAGTAATTTCCCCCGTGCTGATGGTAGCCGGTAAAGTTAGCACATCCCCCGTGTTTTCAGGAATAACTCCAGTAGTCGTTGCCTCTGAAGTAATTTTCCCCGTGCTGGTGGTAGCCGGTAAAGTTAGCACATCCTTCATGTTTTCAGGAATAATTACAGCGGTTTGTGTAGCAGGTTGCGTCTTTTGAGTGCTGACAGTCCGCGCGCTTCCTTGTTCAATTTCTTCCTCTAGTTCTAAACCTCCGGGCTTTGTTTTTGATAGTTGGGGGATCTTGACTTGTTCAACAACTGGTTCTACGACGACTGGTTCTACGACGACTGGTTCTACGACGACCGGTTCTACGACTGGTGTTTCTGTCCCTAGTTCTGGCAGACCTCCGGACTTTGTTTTTGATGGTTGTTCGGGGGTTTCAACAATTACTGCTGGTTTTTCGGGGGTTTCAACAATTACTGCTGCTTGTTTGGCCAGTCTTGCCGCCTCATCTGCTGCTTGTTGGGCCAGTCTTGCCGCTTCTGCTTCGTCTGTTTCCTCAGTGACTGGTTTTACGACTGGTTCTATGAACGGTGTTTCTGTCCCCGGTTCTGACAAACCTCCGGTCCTTGTTTTTGATGGTTGTTTGGGGGAGGTTTTTTCAAAAGTTTCCTCTGCTTGCCCAGTAGTTTTAATGATTACATCTAGTTGTTTGGGGGTTTCGTCAATTACCGTATATATGACCGGCTCTACGACTGGTTCTACGACTGGTTCTATGACCGGTTCTTTGACCGGCTCTTTGACCGGCTCTTTGACCGGCTCTTTGATCTGTTCTCCTTTTTGTTCAAAGCCTGTAGAGCCCATTTGAGAGAGAGCCATTTCTAAAATCAATGCGTCTTGATCCAGCTTTTCCTTTGCTGCTGCCGCCTCATCTGCTGCTTGTTTGGCCAGTCTTGCAGCATCTGCATCTAGAGCAGCCTGTATCTCCTCCGGGTCTGCAGCAGGGGTTTCTATTTCCACCAAGGGTTCTCTTATAATCCCCCTGGCAAATCCTGTTCCGAAAAGTATTGTCGTTTTATTTATGCTATCATAAAAACTGCGCAGTTTATTAATAAATTCATTAACAGAACTTGCACCATCTTTTGGAATACTTACCGACTCAAAAACATAACCGGCGCCAAGCGAAGAGCCTGCTATGGACAAAACAGCGCAATTCATAATATTTTGAACCAATTTACTCGGATCAACAAATAATGACGCTATCAAAGCTTTTATGCCCTTTAATTTCTCGCCTTTCTCAACGCGCGCCTTTAGCGTATTGCCATATTTGATGAAAAATCCAATAGATATTGCCGAAGCTACCGTTAAAGATGCCCCGGAAACAAGTGTAAGCCATAAAGGCGCTGACGATATCAATGTAACAACAGCCGCGGTAATGCCTGCCGCGGCCATAAGGCCTATAAAGATTCCCCTGATATTTGATAATCCCTGTTGGGCCATCTCTTGCGCTGTTGCCATTTTATAACTTGTATCAGAAGACCGGGACTCTATGCGCCCAAAGCGTGAAGACATATAGGGTATGCCCACAATACATAAAACCGTTATTATTGCCAGCGGAATTGAAAAAATCAAAGAAACAGCTGAAAAAACAACCGGGCTTAAGGACATCATAAAAGACAGGCCTGATAAAAGTATAAATCCCACGATTGATGCGGCACCGCCTATTAATTTTGATCTTTTTGCCGACCGCGCGCCTTCAAGGTTTTGGTCATAAAATTTGCCCAGCGATAATTTGGAAACAAGAGCGCCCACAGACAGCGATAATAAAACCGAGGCGATACTTTCAATGCTCGGAGCAAAAACAAAAGCTCCAAGCACTGCGGCAATATAACCTAAACCAAACGCAAAAGAACGTATGCCTCTCTGGGCATCGCTTGGCGCTTCTAATTTTTCAGTCTTGAGCTTTTTTGCAACCCAAGGATTAAGCGTCATTAATACGCCTGTTAGAACAGATGCCAGCCCTATACCGGCTGCCAGCGGCAACAATACCACGGCAGAAGAAGGATAGACAAAGGCCGATACAAGAGCAAAGATAGTTATCATTGGGCCGGCGCTGGCAAACATGGACAAAAGCATCACAGGAATAGAAGACACTGCTTTCAGTAGATCCTTAGAAGTAAAAGCGCCCCTGAATACCCTGATCATGCTTGTTTTTACATCCTTTAAATACACCTGATTAAACAGTTTAACGCGGGTATAGTAAAGCGTAAGGCCTGATACAAGAGTAAAAGCTGCCAGCGCAACCCATGCCGCGGCAGGTAAAAAAGCTGATATCCCAGTAATAGCGTTTAACGGCAATACCCCGGACAGAAAACTGCCCCCGGATAAAAACCTGGTAATATTGAATAAGGGCATAATTTTACTTATTCCCATCCATCCGGCGGCGACTATACCGCTTCCAAAAAGCAGGCCGAAAGCCTTTTTGAACCTGCTTATGGGCGGAGCCCTTTTTGACGTTTCTTTTGAACCAGGTTCTTGTTGCATGGGGGATAATATCGTGCTTTTGATATAATCAATAACCTTATTATAAGCGTCTCTTGAAACCGTAAGAAAAGGCCCGAACGGATCAGCTTGTGTTGCTGATGCCATTACTTTCGCGTTCTCTATTTCCTGCATTATCGCGAAACGCTTATCGCTTACAATATCAAGATAATCCGACAAAGCCTTGTTGAAAACAGCCAAAATCCCCTTGCGGAAAACCTCCTTTTCGTTTTCGGGCACACGCTTCGCTGTTTCGGCTATCCCGGGCAGGACTTTATTCAATCCTTCATTATCGTATTCTCCTTTAAAAATACAATCTCTGAGAGCCAGAATTTTCTGCTTTGTGGCATTTATTTCATTCTCAAATCTTTCACTGTCCTTGTATCCGCTTATCCGGGCATCTTGTATCGCTGTCCTGATGGCAGAAATAAGGTTTACTATCTGCTCGGACTGATGCGAGCTATCCTCAACAATACTCTCTTTGCGCTTTTCTAATTCCTCTCTAATGCTCTTAAGAGCTGTTTGAACAGCGGGGATTTTTTTATATTCTTCAAAAATGCTGTCCTCAATTGACCAAAAAGCCATCCATGTCCCGTGAGAACCCGGCGCTCTGGCTATTCTGCCTCTAAACTGCATATCCGTTGCCTGCAGTTCATGTATATAAATTGAATAAGATTGCACGCCCTTTTCATCCAATATAGCAAATGCCTCATTAAGTTTACTTTCAATGGCCCTGCTATGCTTGATATCAACGCCTCTTGTGCCTCTGTTCGTAACAATGGTAATAGCGCCTGTTTCGCCGGCTTTTTCCTCTATATCTTTAATATCAATTTCAGAAGACGCGTCAAATACATTTATATTTATAGACCTCTTGAGCACTATTGCGTCAAACGCTCCTACTTTGTTTCTTGCGTCATAGGCTTCACGTATACCTTGTGTAATGAACTCCGCCATGCCTTCTTTGGCATTTATCAAAACAGGCAAGCCTATCTCTATCTTTTCAACTACACTCTCAAAACACTTCTCCCATTTCTCCGCTTCGGTTGCAAATACGTTAATTTGTTCTTCCCTTCCACTTTCGCCAATCTTTGGCTCCCTTATATTTTTGTTATACACCTTTTCTATGAAATCCTTGTCCATGGTTCCGCTGCACCCGGCATAACCTTCTATAATAGACTTTTTCAAAAACTCATTAAGTGTCATAGTATTTATGATCGGGTGCTCAGCTTCAATATTAACTCCATCGCCCTTGTGTTTTGCCTCAAGAGCGGAATGATATCCTGCCTGAAGCCTTCTGCCGGGCATTAATTGCCCGCTGTATTCATCTATCAATACTATTTTGTTGCCGTCAATTGTATAGTGCGTGCCTTTTTTGTAAGTAAACTCAACACTTAAGGCCTGTTCAATAAGCGCCGTCCACGACCTGATATCAGAACTCTCAATTAGCGTGCTATCGCCTATATCCTTATAGTCATTTTGAGATAATAAGGTTTTTAAATTTTCGCGGCCGGCGTTCGTAAGAGTTATCTTTTTAATAGCCTCTTGCGATATGTCTACCAAACCTTCCTGGGCGACTTGATCCATTTGCTTGTTACCAATAAGTTTAAGGGCTATCTGGCGGGCGTAAATATATCTCTGTTTTATTTTTTCGGCATTTTCTTTTTCTTCGCCTGATAATATAAAAGGCGTCCTCACCTGCTCTATGAGAGCCACATCCGCCTCGTCAAGGAGCAAGAAATACTTCCTGTTGTCAGGTGACAAAACCTTTTCCGAGTCACCAAAAGCAAGCTCTTCAAATTCAAGGGTATGCACAAATTTGTCTATAGTGCCATAAGTTATATCCGATGGGCCTTTGGCCTCAACCAGAGTATCCGTCTTGGCATCATAAACCTTCCATACGCGCTGGCCTTCGTTATCTTGGCCTAATAATCCGACACTAATACCAAGGTTTGATAATATCCTGCCTGCGTTTTCCGCATCTCTTTTGGCAAGATCATCTGATGTTGTAGTTACAATCACTCCCCGGTTGTTTCTTAAATTATAACCATGGCATGCGAGTATCAAAGCTGAAAGCCTTAGAACAAGACTTTTGCCAAAACCTGTCGGGATAATATGCATTAAGCCTTTGGCCATAAATATGGCCGCGGGTATCTGCACTTTCAATTTGGATACAATATCATCCTGGTTTATTTCGCGTTTCACTAAAATTTCTATTTCGTTTTTCAAGAACTTCGTGATATCATTACCACTTGGATCCCGTTTTAAAAAATCCACGATATCAAAGTTTGAATCCAACAAAGCCTGAAAGACTGCTTTAACCTGCTCCTCGAGCGCTTGCGCCTGATCCGCGGGCTCTGCAGGTTGAATCTCCGTCTCACCCGTATCCTGACCTGCTTCAATTATTCCGGGGATTGGTGTACCGGTTTCTTTACCAAGCAATGTCTGTATCTGTTCTCTGGCTTCTTCGGAATTTGGCCAAAGAATTCTTCCTTCAACCCAAACTCTTATCTCATCCGCTCTTTCATCGCCTTCTCTTGCCCTTACTATTTCTATATATTTCAAAACCCTTTGTAACTCTTTTATGGTGAAATACGTTTCCCTTGCTGTTTGATAACCAAGATTGTACAATTGATTTTCAGTTAAATTTTCAGCAAGAAATTTTGTATCCAGTTCCCACCAGTATTTATCACCAATATTTTTGTTGCCAAAGATATCTATAACCCCTTTGGGGTGAGGCGTCCATATTACGGAAGATTGTGATTCGGCCCATTTAATTGATTCCTGGTCTATCTTGTTATAGCTTCCAAACAATTGCGGGGTTATCTCTTCACCAGGATGCAAACGGCTTAGCACAATGGCCCTATGGGTTAGCGTGTCGGCATTATAACGAAGCAGGCTCAACCTAAAAGGCATATTAATATTCGTGATAAGCTGTATGTCTAAAATAGCATAAAGATCGTTTCTCCAGTCTATTTCATTCGTTATAAGTTTATTTGACTGCTCAATTTTTTCAAGTTGTGTTTCAACCTCTCGCGTACCTTTGTTTAAATCCGCCAGATTATTATCAAAATCTGACTGGGGTTTAACAAGCCTCAAGCCCTTCGCTTTAGCAGTTGAATCAATTGCCTTTTTCTTCACTTTCAAAACGTCTTCGCGATTTTGACCCAGTGTTTTTTCTATCTCGTCCAGCTTGGTGTCAATCTGGCCACCAAAATCAGTTATCAACTTGTCAAGCTTGACTATTTCAATATCTATGACCGCCAGAGCATCATCTATTTTCAATCTTATTTCATTAAGCTTGTCCTGAATATCTTTGATTTGTTTTTCTTGCTCGGCTGTCAACTGCGGCGATACTCCGGCAGAGTGAGATTTTCCATCCACCAAAGAAAAAGAACTGGTGGCCACAACCTGACCACTACTGATAACAACGGATTGGTTTCTTCCTTGTAGCTTGGCCAGGTAAAGAGCCCTGTCTGCGCGGCCCACCATTTCCTCAACAGAATCATGTCCAGGCCTAAAATCGGTAACCCCGAAACTAACGGTTATAGGAATAGTTTCTCCTTTAAATACAAATTTATGATTTTCAATAATACTGCGCAAGTGTTCAGCAGTTAGGCTGTAGGCTTTGTTAGCGCTAAACTGCGGACATAAAATAACAAATTCTTCCCCGCCTGTTCTTGCGAATATATCTTCAGAACTTTTATTGGCCATTATAATCCTGGCCAATTCCTTTAACACAAAATCGCCTGCTTGATGGCCATAATTATCATTTACATTTTTAAAGCGGTCCACATCAAGCATCGCATACGCAAAAGGCATGCCAAGACGCTTGGATCTGGCTACTAATTTTTGCAATTCCATATCAAGATATCTTTTATTAGGGGCGCCTGTAAGGGGATCCTTGCAAGCCTGACTTTCCAGCGCAAGCACCTTCTTTCTCTCGTTTAGCTCATACAAAACCCTGTGTTTGCCAAATTTATCTATCAGGAAACCTAACCTGCTCTTAGCAACCTCCGGGTCTTTTTCGTTAAGGTAATCGGAAATAAGCCTCTTAAACTGTTGTACCTCTACCGCCTGGGCAGCTCCTTTGACAGTAGGCGGCGGTCCCGCCTGTGACTGTAATATGTTTCTATAATTTTGCAGAGCCTGCCATTGAGCGCTAATGGGTATATTGGAAAGGCCATCGACCGAGCGGCTTATATGTTCTATCAACTGCTGGAGGTCATTTAGTGTTATGATTTCACTGGTCCTTGATTCATTTCTCCAGTTATTTAACACCTCTTTAAGTTTTAACGCTGTTGCTTGTGTCTTATCCGGAATATTACCGGCTTCGGTATCCACGCACTTGATATCAATTGTATCTTTTTCTTTATAGATAATAAACTGGTCTCCGAGAAGATTCACGGCAAAACGGCCTTCTTGTTCCACGGTAGCGGCTAAAAGGCAAAAGGTGAGAAAAGCAATTTTTAGTTCATCCGCGGGCTGGAATCCTGAAAACACACTTGGGGCCTGGAGGTAATAATCTCCTTTTGACAGTATATCCTCAAACGGCTCTCTCTTATTTAGTATAATATCATCATATGGGCGCTCAAGCGGGGCCTTTGAAAACTTCGGCAGTATTACCATATATGAAATACCGCGCTCTTTTAATATACGGGCTATGCCCTTTGTATGAAAACCGCCAGTTACCATAACAGCTAATTGCCGGCCGTCTGACTCCATCTTTGCTAGGGTATTATCAATCATAGCAGAGTCTCGCTTATGAGCGATGGCATAAAATGTCTCAACATTAGGCAGGGCCCGCGCTATGGCCTCAACCGGCTCCGACAGGTTGTCATTAATATCATATTTTGACATCAAACGCGATATGTCTTTATATATACTCGCGGGGTAGAAATCCTCCTTACGGGAGTTATAATAGTCAAGGTCGCTATTGACTATCTTGGCATCAAGCAAATCAACAATAATATCAAGCCTTCTTGACAGGTCGGCAAGAAGCCTTTCATCGTCATTAGCAAAATATTTTTCCTGGATCGCGAGCACAAGCTCGTCCAGTTCCACAAAAAGATCGTCAATAACAACATCACTGTGGCGGCTGATATAATCGGTATATAAAGAAAGGTTGGGATAAAGGCCCATATCAATACCTGATGTAACAGCCAGCTGGCGAAGGTGATTGTGAAAAACCGCCGGCTCCGTCCTGCCCAGTTTAAAGGACATGCTTTCAGCCAGCAGTGTTTGCGCGTCTTCTTTTGGCAGGGTCTTTGCCAAAAGCTCTATCAGCGCCTGACGCTCCTTTTCAGCAGCTGAAAAATCCGTCCTTTCCTCAATATCCGATGCTTCAAGTATAGCTTTAACATTAGCATAATCGTTTATATTAATCCTGCAAGAACGGGCAAGGCCTCCCAGATACTTCCAGTATTCTTTAAACGATATGGCGTCTGTTCTATATTGAAGTTTTTTTCCATCAAGTTGTTTTAAGGTTTTTGAATAGATTCTCTGCTTCAGATTAGACACGGCCTTTTTAAGTTCCATAACAGCTTTATGGACATGGCCTTTGCCGTTTAATGATTCTATGTAACTTTTAACATTGGCCCTATACAAAGAATCATTTTCGGCCCCAAACAAGTTTATAGCGGAATCCTGGCTGATTTTATAATATTCGGCGGCATTTATTTTGCCGCGCTGCATAAAATAATAGGCAATATCTTTTCTTGGCTGTTTATCAGGATGGGATTGGAATAAAGACGTGTCCACAGGCCCAAGAGCGCCTTCCAGAGACACTAATTTGAGATTGTATTCGTTTTCAAGCGTCTCCAGCAGTTTGCTTATTGATTCCTGCGCGTTAAGATTGGCATGAGTATCCTGTATATTAATTATAACCTTGCCGCTGCCGGTATTATGTATCTCTTTTACGATTCCATAATCATCCGGTATGCGTATCTTGGCAAGGTTGGTAAAATCCCGGGCATTGGCGTCTAAAACACGGTTGCCGTTTATGACCGACCACAGCGAAGAGCCATTGACCGCCCAGGCTATATCCTGGGTAAAGAAACAAAGAACAACAATAATGCTTATAGATTTGAATATAAATTTTACTTTAGTTTTAGTGGAAAACATGAATGGGCCTCCTGCTTTAGAGAAATTTCAAATATCAACTCCCGTTAAGAAAACGAATGTCTGCTGTTAATATCCGTATTGCTATTTGGATAAAATGTCAAGAGTAATAAGCTATAAATGCGGTTGGTATTTTTCATACTTTATTTCATATATTTTAAAACTTTTTTAATTTATATAGTAAGTATAGCATAAGTCAATATTTTGTCAAGTAAAAAAATAAAATGCGCGCATTTTTTTAAGATATTAATAAAAAATCCTTTCTACGCAATGCTGTTACAAAACCGGCGCCATATATCCTGGAATATAATAAACATCCCGGGAACAATAAATAGAGTCAATATGGTAGAGCTAATAAGCCCCCCTATGACTGTTATAGCCAGAGGGCACCACAAGCTTGCCTGTTCTGTTTTATCAATAGCCATTGGGAGAAGCCCCAAAAGAGTGGTGCATGTCGTCATCATTATAGGCCTTAACCTGTCTATACTGGCCTTAACAACAGCCCTCTTGGCCCTAAAACCCGATTTTACTAACCTATTAGTATAATCAATTAATATGATGGCATTATTAACTACAATGCCCCCGAGCATAATAGCTCCCATGAGAACGCTGATATTCATGGCCTGCTTAGTAGCCCATAAAGCGGCGGCCACACCTATAGCAGCCAATGGAACCGTAATCATTATAATAAAAGGCTGGGCATAGGACTCAAAAAGCCCCGCAAGCACTAAATATATTAATATTATTACTATCCATAATATACCTGGCGGCCAGACCGCCATAAATTCCTTCTGGTTTCTTATCATCCTCCAATAATTTTCGCCAAGGCTGTAATAATAATCATTAGGAAATTTTAAACCTTTAAGCGCCTGCTGTATCTTATCAGCCGCTGTGCCGAAAGTATACTTGCCGCGATTAGCGCTTATCTGTATCATGCGGTTTTTATTTTTGCGCCATATTTTGCTAGGGCCTATCCCGGGCTCAAAATCCACAACCTGTTCAAGATAAACATTATTCCCGTCAGGCGTAATCAAGCTAAGTTTTCTTAACTGGTCAAGGCTACGCCTGTCTTTTTCCTGTAATCTGGCTATTACCTCTACCTCTTTGGCATCGGCATGATACAGGGTCGCCCGCAAGCCTCTCATCTGGGCATGAATAGAATCAGCGATATCGTTAACCGTAAGACCATATATAGACGCCTTGGCGCGGTTGACTTTCAGGCTCCATTCGGGCCTGCCTTTTCTCCATCTCATTTTAAGATCCATAAGACCGGGTATCGCCTGCATTCTTGTAAGCATTGAAGAGGCGACCTCATTAAGCGTATTATAATCATAACCAAATATATCAACTACGATTTCGTTTGTCTCCGTCTGTTCTGTTTCTTCAAAATATATAAACGCCTCACGGTATCTCCTTTCCACATCCTCAACCCTCGTCCTAAGGTCATCTACCACCTCGTTGGTTGACCGTGTCCTCTGCCCCAAAGGGGTAAGCTTAACATATATTTTGGACGACCATTTCTCTATCCTGGAAGAAAACTGTTTGATCTCCGGGACGGTTTCTAAGATTTTTTCTATCGCCGCAACCGCACTGTCAGAGACGTTAAGCTTGGCGCCTGTGGGTAATTCTACATAGATTGTAAAATCCTGTTGATCGGCAGTCCCGATAAATTCTTTTTCAATACCAAACACAAGCAGGCATAGCGCCGCGCAGAATAAAACCGCCGCCACTAACACCATAAAGTATCTCCAGCGCAGGCTCTTTATCAACAAACGTTTATAAAATTGTTTGACCATATCCACAAAAGTTTTTCTATTTCTTACCATAGGCCGGATTTTCTGTGAAGAAAGGTTTCTGTGTTTAAAAATCCCGCTCCAATCCATGCCGGGCAGATACACGGAAAGCATCGGAACAAGAGAAAGAGCGACAATTAGAGACGCTACAAGAGAAAGCGTCACGGTAAGAGCCAAACCCATATAGAGTATCCTGATATCTTTGCTTATAAACATAATAGGCAGAAATACTACGATGGTGGTAATCGTGCCTGATAATATAGCAAGGGCCATCTCCTGGGTCCCTTTTATAACAGCCTTGAATTGCGATAAACCTCTTTTTGCCATACTGTGGATATTTTCAAGCACAACGATGGAATTATCCACAAGCATGCCCACCCCGATAGCAAGCCCGCTTAATGTCATTATATTCAGGGTAACTTTTAAAAAATACATAAAAATAAAAGTGGTAATAATAGACACCGGTATTGACACGGCTATTATCAGCATAGAACGCGCGTCCCTTAAAAACAACCACAAGACAAGCATAGCGAACAATGCCCCTAAAAAAAGGGCGTTTTTAACACCGTTGATGGCCTGCCTTATGCTTGCCGCCTGATTATAGGTTTCTATAAGACGGATTCTTTTGTCTAATACGCCTGTTTTTTCTAATTCCTCCAACGATTTTCCAATAGCGGTAGTGACCTCAACCGTATTTGCTCCGCTTTCTTTTTGAATATACAGCGAAACAACGGGTAAAATATTGACCCTGGCATAACTCTGCGCTTCAAGATACGAATCTTTTACTTCAGCTATATCTTTAACTTTAATAATAGACCTGCTCTTTGTGGATATAACACCTATATTTTCTATATCAGATATTGCCTTAAAACCGCCTGCAATCCTTATAAGATGTTTCTGCCTGTTTTTATCATAGGCCCCTAACAACAAATCTATGTTATTTGAATTCAAAACACTGATAACCTGGCCTATGGATATATTATAAGCCTGTAATTTTCTCTGATCCAATTCAACAAGAATCTTCCGTTCCCGCCCGCCGGCAATATCCACATTAGCAACTCCATCAACTCTTAATATTCTGTCTTTTACAATACCGTCCATTATTTTTCGCAGTGCCTCGGGCGAATAACCGGGCCCCGTGGCCGCTATGATCATAACAGGCCTGTCCTGTTGTTCAAATTTTGCTATTACAGGTTTTTCAATTTGCGCGGGCAGTTTAGATCTTATTCTTGAAAATTTTTCTCTGACTTCAAGCAGGGCATAATCCATGTCTATACCGGGCTCAAAACGCATCACCACATGAGAACGCCCTTCTTCGGATATGGATGTAAGGCCGCGCAGGTAAGAAACGGAGCTAATGGCGTCTTCGGTAGGCTTTGTAACAAGCTGTTCAACTTCTTCAGGCGGAATCCCGCCGCGTATATTGACGAATATTGAGATATCGCCGAAACTATAATTAGGTAAAAGCTCAACGGGAAGGCGCAATAAAGAAATAATGCCCATAAGCATTACGCATGAAAAGATCATAAATACCGTTATAGGTTTTTTAACTGAAAAATTTGGTAGACCCATGGTTTTGTGCCGGCTGTATCGCGGCCGCAAAAAATTGAATATTTTTTCGGCCGCCGATTTATTATGGATAATCTTATTTTAACGTGTAATATCTTCCGATGGCAGCAGGCCCCTTAAAAACAATAACGCCTGACTTTAAAAGATGTTTCAGGTCCCTGGCAGCGGTCGGAATAGATATATTAAATTTTTCTGAATATTCTTTCCTTGAAATGCGGCCGTTTTCCTTTAGATAGGCGATAAGAGCCTTCTGCCTTTCATTGAAACCTCCCTGCCAGATATCACGGTTATCTTGAGAGGCTGTAAGGCCTTCTTCAGTTTTTAAAGGAAAAAGCGGCGGGGTATCCCCTCCCGCGGGTATGCGGCCCTTTTTTTCATCCGTGGCCGAGAAATCGTTTGCCGCGGGTGCTATGCCGCCTCCGGAGCCTGATTTATCATATGAAAGTTCAATCACAGGCGCAAGCGGAGGTTTTTGAGCTTT
Source organism: Candidatus Omnitrophota bacterium (assembly GCA_028716165.1). Lineage (NCBI taxonomy): Bacteria > Pseudomonadati > Candidatus Omnitrophota > Candidatus Omnitrophota bacterium. Next base: position 9,200 of record JAQUQI010000005.1, on the reverse strand, counting down.
AACAGCGTCATGACCTTGCTCGCCCGCGTCTGCCAAAGGCGCAAACTTGAGCTTGTCGTCATTTTTTAACCGCGGAGAAAAAGCTTTAATAGACGTAATAATATCGTTAAAACCAAGATATATAACCGGAACAACAACAAGCGAAAGAAATGTTGAAGCAATCAATCCACCGATAATAGCTATTGCCATAGGTTGCTGTAATTCAGAACCGTGATTTAAAGCAAACGCGAGCGGAAACAGGCCCAAAACAGTGGTCAATGCCGTCATCAGTATTGGCCTTAGGCGCCTTCTGCTTGAAACCATAACAGCATCATAAGCGCTCATTCCGCGCTCTCGCAATATATTAACATAATCAATAAGCACGATACCGTTATTTACGACAATACCGCCGCAAATAATCACGCCTAAAATAACCATAATACTTAAAGGTGTCCTGGTAAAAAGAAGCATCAAGATAATACCGATAATTGAAAGCGGTATGGTAAATAATATGACAAACGGCTGCCAAAAAGATTCAAATTGCGAAGCCATAATCATATATACGAGCAAGACAGATAAGACAAGGGCCATTCGCAGGCTCCTGAACGATTCTTTTATCTGTTCGCTTTCGCCGGCAAGCTTGGCCGAATAAGCTGTTGAAGGCATTTGCACCCTTGAAATGGCCTCTGAAACAGCCTGCGCCACATTCTTAAACGAATTCTTAAATATTGAAGCGCTTACGATAATAGTCCTTTCCTGGTCCTGACGTTTTATTTCACTCGGGCCTTTGCCCATACTTAGGTAAGCTAATTCCGAAAGCGGGACATCAACGCCCAATGGAGTATGAAACTGCAAACGCCTTATCTTTTCCATATTGTCCCTGTCAGAGGGCTTGAGCCGGACCCTGATGTCTATCTCTTCGCCTTCTCTCTTTAATTTTGTCGCTACATGCCCCTTTATTGCCGTTTGAGCCGTAAGCGCGATATCACTGGCAGTAAGATTGTATGTTGCCGCTTTATCCTTAAAAACATTCACCTTTATTTCCGGTGCCGGGGCGACAAGAGTGTTTCTTACGCTATATATACCGGAAATTTTTTTAATCTCTTCTTCAACAATAGCGGTAATATTGCGCATTGTGCCAAGTTCTTTGCCTCTTATCTCAATTACGATAGGGGCCTCTGTTTGAAACGCTGATTGAAACACGGATTCCTGCAATATATATTCAATTGAGGCCCCTGACAATTCTTTAGGGCCTATCTGGTCTTTAAGCTTGCTCAAAACAACCGATGTGCCATCCAAGCGGTATTGAGGGCCCGACTTTCCAAAACCCGCTTTTGGTTTAAGGTTAACGATAATCTGCGCCTGATGAGGCCCCATGGTCTCTAAAAGAGCTGTCCCTTTCTTTTCTTTCGTAGAGCCTATATTTGTTGTCACGCTGTCTATTTCCGGCACGGCAAATAAATATGACTCTATCTTTCGCGCCACTGTATCGGTATGGTCCAGCCTGGTTCCCGGGGGTAAGTTGAGTTTTATCGTAAACTGGCCCTGATCAACCTTGGGAAGAAGTTCGGTATCCAGAAAAGGCAAAAGCATACAGCAGAACAAAAAAACAATCAAAAGGGCCGCAAGGCAAAAAGCCTTTCTTTTTATAAAAAAACAAAGCGCTTTTTTTAACCCCGACTGGAACGGAGTCATAAAAGTATGATTAAGATCAGAGTCGTCTTCAGAATCAACAACAGGGATATCCTTAACTGTGGAACATAAAACAGGCATAAGCGCAAGAGCGGTAGCAATAGAGCCTAACAATGAGAAGGTGACCGTAAAAGCCAAGTCTTTGCATATCTGGCCGGCAACGCCTATCACAAATACCATCGGCAGGAAAACCGCTATGGTAGTTAATGTTGACCCCGCTATAGCCCCGCTTACCTCTGATGCCCCAAAAGCGCTTGCCTCTATTATGTCTTTTTTCTCTTCCTGCCTATGCCTGTAAATATTTTCAATCACTACTATGCCGTTATCAACAAGCATACCCACTCCAAGCGCCAGGCCGCCAAGAGATATCATATTAATCGTTATCCCGCATAGAAACATGAGAGCGAATACCACCATTATAGAAACAGGTATATTGAGAGCCACTATCAGCGCGCTTTTTATGTTGCGCAAAAAAAACAATAATACCAAAAACGCGAGAAACCCTCCCTGGAAAGCGGCATCCGCGACACCTTTTATATTACTGCTGACAGCAAGAGACTGGTCGGCAACCATACTGATATTAATACCTTCGGGAATGATGTCTTTGATCTTTTTTAATATTTCCTTGATACTATTCGCGACCTGGAGTGTATTCGCGTCCGCCTGTTTTTGTATTGACAGCGACACATTATCGCGATTATTAAATCTTGAAACTGACGTCTTTTCCTTAAGCACTTCTTTTACCGACGCTATGTCTTTGAGGGTGACCAGGTGTGTGCGGTAAACCGGCTTATCGTCTTCCGCCTGCCGCGCGCCGGCGTCAAACCCGATAAATTCGCTTTCCCGTTTTCTATCGTCAACGTCTATTACAAGCCCGGAAATATCGTCAACCATCTTGAATTCGCCGATAGTCCTGACAAGGTATTCATAAAAACTTTCTTCAATGGTCCCTGCCGGATAATTCAAGTTTGACTTGGCTATAAATTCAACCACCTTATTCAGGGCAAGCCCTTTTGACATCAGCTTATCCTGGTCAATTTCAATAATAATCTCCGGGATCCTTCCGCCCGTTATATTGGCGGCAGCAACACCGTCCGCCTTCTCAATCTCATTTTTAATAATCTTATCCGTTATTCGGCGAAGTTCGGCGGGGCTTATGGTTTCCGAGGTAATATTTAAAACCATGAGGGGCATTTCAAAAGGATTGAATTTCATTACGACAGGGTCTTCCGAACCGCGCGGCAGGCTTTCTTTGATAAGATCTATTTTTTCACGAACACCCAGCGCCGCAAAACTCATGTTCGTGCCCCAGTTAAATTCCGCTATTACAAGTGAGGTCTCTTCTTTTGATATGGAGCTGATCTTGCGAACGCCTCCTACTGTTCCGACAGCCTCTTCAATAGGCTTGGTCACAAGTATCTCCATCTCTTCAGGGGCGGCGTCTTTGTAAGATGTAATAATGCTAAGCTGCGGGTAAACTATCGGAGGGTAAAGCTCTTGCCGTAATCTCGTCCACGATATAAGGCCGAACAAGGTTACGCCCAGAAAAACCATAATAACTGTTACCGGCTTTTTCATTGACAAACTTGATAATGACATTTATAGTTCTTTCCATATTTTTAACGCACTGCAGCAATACAAAGAAATCAGCCATGGGCCTTTAAAAAACACCTGTCAGGATTACAGCCTGATTTCAAGATGGCTGTCAGCTCAAAGCATAGGTTCTTGTATCTCTATAACATCCACCTTCGCGTTGTCGCTAAGTTCGGACATGGATTCAGACACTACCTGTTCGCCTTCACGGAGCCCGTCCACAATCTCAACATAATCCGTTGACACATAGCCTATTGAAACAGGGACAGCCTTGGCTATATTATCGGAAGAAACAACATACACGGAGTCAAATTCATTATTGTTATCAAGATCATAAAGGCACGCGGAAGGCAGTTTTATCGCGTTCTTTTTTTCATAGACAAATACCCAAATTCTGGCAAACATACCCGGAAGCAATGTGCCTTTAGGGTTAGTATTCTTGATTCGGACCTTGGCTGTCAATGTTCTTGATTTGCCTTCAACTATCGGAGCTATATTCTCAATAATACCTTCAAATTCCACGCCGGGGTATGTGTCAACCACAACCTTAGCCTTTTGGCCTAACGCGATCCTGTTGATATCCTTTTCAATAATACCCATCTCCGCGATAACAACGGATGTGTCATATAATGAACCTATTTTTATGCTGGGCGTGACGTATTCTCCTATATCAATGTCTCTGGTTCCCATAACGCCGTCTATTGGAGAATACCGATACGTCTTGTCAAGCTCGGAGAGGGCAAACTCTATCTCCTTTTTGGCCATCTGGGACTGGGCGTGGGCAGTTTCATACTCAAGCTGGATCTCTTCCAGCTTGGACTTTATAATTATCCCGTCATCAAAAAGACGCTGATGAATTTCAACCTTCTTCTTTACACCTTCCTCCGCCAGTTCCTGGGTCTTGAGCTTCTCCTTGGCATACTCCAATTTTAACAAGGCGTCCTTTTGGGCAAGCGTTGCTACAATGTCTCCTCTCCTGACCATATCACCTTCAAAAAAATTCATAGACTCTACTATACCGCTTGATTCAAACCTCAATTCAATTTCCCTGTCGCCTCTAATTGTGCCCATGCCTGAAAGCATGTCCGTAAAATCTCCCCGGACAACACGGTATGTCCTGACAGTAACAAGCTCCTCTACAGCTTCTTCTTCCGGTGTAATAAGAAGCCCTTCAGGCGCTTTTTTAGAAAACGGTAAAATCTGTCTGACCTTATCAATCAGGCCTGCTACGGATAAACCTGATTTACCCGCCCGCGCGGTTATAAAAAAAATGGCGGCTATAAAAACAATGGCGATAAGAAGCCATATAAGAAATCTTGGGAAATGCCGGGCATAGCCGGGCTTGTCTTTTTTGGGGGCATTATTAATAACGTCTTTCATCCGTCCGGACATGGCAGACTCTGTCTGTTTATCACCGTCCCGAACCGTGCCATCTTCAGGCGTATTGTTAACAGCCTTGCGGGATACGGTTTGAGCTGCGGACTTGGAGGTTTCGGCAGATTTTTTTCTGCCAAAATTCAATCGGAAAACACCCATTTTTCGCACTCCTTATTTTGCATACTTTTTAAAATACCGGGAAGAAACCCATAACCGTTTTACCGATATATTAAAACAAAACTAAAAAACCGCGGAAAACATTATTCCGCCTTAAAATAATCACTGATACCTATCGCATTATTCAATTTTACAACAGCCAGATTATAATCAGATACCGCTTTAATATACACCGATTTTTCGTCGGCAAGCTGTATTAGAGAGTCTAAAAGCTGCGATTGCATGGCTTCATTTAGTTCGGCCTGGGCCCTTGCCGCTTTCACGGCTTCTTCATGAAAATTGACTTTCTCAAGCGCGTTCTTTACCTGCAAAACAGCTTCCTGGTAACTATAATAGGCCTCTTTTACAGACAAGGCTGATTGCCGTCTTGTTTCAATAAGATCATTTTCCGACTTCTGCTTAGATATTCTTGACTCTTCTATTTCCGATTTTAACGACAATGAATCCTTATCAAGTATGGATATCTCACCCGCATTCGCGGTTGTCCCTGTCCTGTCCGTTTGGCCGACTTTTCTGCTGGTTTTTTCTTTTGTAAAGGAATATGAAGGCGTCGCGAACCAGAACGGCTTGCTCACCTTGACTCCTATATTCCAGTCAGGCTCAAGGTTCTTTGATTCCGTGTTATAATAAGAATCAGCCGCGCCATAAAATCCGGTAAGATCCACCCTGAAACCTTCTTTGCCTTTTGTAATCTTCTCCCCATATTCATTGGATTCCACTATAAGTTTATTGACAAGGATATCAGGATAGTTCTTTGCTGAAATATCAAGACATTCATAAAGATCTATATCTATGACCTTAAACGGTAGTTCAAGATCAACTTCCCCTATATCTACAGCCTTATCGGACATATCAAGCCCCATGGCCTGCTGAAGCTTAAACCTGCCAAGAGCCAGGTCCCTTTCGGCAGTCGCTATCTGAAATTGTATCTGATTATAACGGGTCTGCACATTAAGCATCTCAAGGTCTGTGCTTAAGCCGGCGTCATGCCTTTTCTGGGCAAGCTTTAATACGGGTTCGGCGTCTTTTAAAAGCTGCTGCTGGAGCCTAAGATTCATTATCGCGGAAACTATATTAAGATAGGCCTCGGCAACCTTAAAATTAACTTCATGTTCTATTTTTTTGTATTTGGCCTGCGCGAGATCTACATTAACCTTGCTTTGCTTATACGCGTTCATAAGCCTGCCGCCCTGATACAAAGGATGTTCAGCCCCGACCCCATAGACTTCTTCAGTAAACCCCTGATCTCCATAGACATCCCCTACAGTATGCGATGCCTGGAGTTTAACATTTGGGAAAAGCGCCCTGAAGGCATCTCTTTTTTTAAGCAAAGAAAGCTTTATCTCCTCCTTGGCTGTCTTTGCCTGGGAATTGTTTTCAAGAGCAATCAGGCGCGACTGGCCAAGGCTAAGAGTGCCTTTTCCGTCAACAAAAAGCTCTTTCAATACCTCTTTTCCTATACTCTGCGCCTTTTCATAGGCCTGCCGCTTTCTGCTTTCAAGTTCCGCCTTTTTAAGCTCGTCTATATTTTTTTGTTTTATAAGGCTTTCCTCTCTAATTTCGTCTCTGAACATGGTAAGAAATTCTTTGCGCGCGAGATCTTTTAATTGTTCTTGTTCAGTCCGGACAGCAGCTTCAGGCTGTGCTTGCGTGGTTTTACCTGCGGCACCAATTTCGGATGTTCCGGCAGGCGTAAAATCCGCTTCCGTGCGGCGCTGTTCAACAACAACCTCTTCCGGTTTGTCTGCCATATCCTGCGGCCTCTGACTCTGACTGCCGGCCTCATATAACGCCGTGTCATCAACCGGCGCGAACAGCTCCAATATCAAGACCGTATCATCATCATTAGAATAAGCGGAAAGAACTAAACCGTCGTCAACATTTAACGCGATATATTTAATAGGATAATAACTTTTATCAAGCGATTCCGGCAGGGGAATAGAATTATCTTTTATGATCCTGATTGACCGTATGGGGCCTGAATTAAATTTTAGCAAACCCTCTATCTTCGTAAAAACAGGAGCCTTTGGCGTGACCATTATACTGTAATCAGGCCCGGATACTTTCTGCACCTCAAATAAGGCAGTATTCATTGTTGACAAAATAATCAGGATAGAACCGTCAGCATCTTCAACATTGATAACATCAAGCAAATTACCGGTTACCTCCGGCTCCTGTCCGTAATCTGCCGAAACAGGCAAGGGGCTTTTAGGCAAAAATTGCGCATAACCCGGGGCTTTTTCTGACGGCATATTTTCTGTTATAATGCGGGCATCCTCTTGTTGTGTTAACGGTACCGCAATGTCTGCACCGGCAGGCAAACCTGCTCCAATATCCACGGCTATAACCTTGCCATGGTCAAAGGAATCCACGGAATATGGAAGTTTTTCACGCGGGGTAATAATAATATAATCCACCGCGTAAAAATATTCATCAAGGCCCTGCGGCTTCTGCGCGTAAGGCGTTTCTACTATGTCTATTGACCTGACAAGACCCTGATCATATTCAACATGTTCCTGTAATTCACAAAAAGACACCCCCAAAAGGTCTACGACAATCCTATAGGGTTCTTGTAATTCGTAGTGAGTAAAACCGATCCCATTATTCGCGGAAAAGACAATACGTGAAAAATTATCATCGGTTTCATATTGAAGGTCTGATAATACGTATGGTGAGGCGGCATCAGATGCGTCGGCCATTACATTATTATATATTACAAAAATAAATACTAAATGAAATACAAAGTAAACCACCCACCGCTTCATTCCAATTCCCTTTACATTAATATAATTAACAAAAACCGTATCATATGAGTTAAATTTAACATATGATACGGTTAATGTCAATACATACGGCTAAAAAGGAAAAAATATTTATCAAAAACACATATATTTTAAAAAACCAAATTCAGGCAAACCTCCGGTTTCCTATACCTGTAAATATCAAATCTGGGCGAATATTTCTCTCATTACAAGCGCCGCCGCGCCAAGAGCAACCGCGCTGTCACCAAGCCTTGACGGCACGATTTTTACTGTATTTGCCGGCTCTTCAAAAGCAAGGCTCCTTACAGCCGTCCTTACGGGGCCAAGTAATATCTCTCCTGCCTGCTCTATGCCGCCGCCTATAACCACAACTTCGGGATTAAACAGATTAATAAGATATGCTATGCGCACACCTAAGTTTAAACCGGCATTTTCTATTATCTCAATAGCTATTTTATCTTTAGCCTTTGCCGCCTCTATTACGATTTCGGGTGTTATATTTTCAATATCTCCGCCGGCAATTTCAAGCATTTTTGAATCGGGCCGCTCCTTTAAAAGTATGGACTTAGCGGCCTGGGTTATGCCTAAGTCAACGCCCCAAGGCCTTAAATAAGACAGGTCTTTGCCTTGTAAAGGAGATCCGGGATTATCAACCATTAACTGTATCTCGCCGGCGCTTCCTCCCGCGCCACAATATATTTCACCTTTGATGATAATACCGCATCCTACATCGGAATAGACATAAAGCATATCATCTATCTCTTGTTCCAAACCAAGCCTTTTTTCTCCGAAAGCAGCCACGGTAGCGTCATTACCAACAAATGTCGGTATGCTAAACTCTTTCTGCACAAGGGCCTTTACAGAGGCGTAACTGCCTGTTGTCCGGCCCCTTAACGAATCTGTATCCCTTACAGTGCCTGCTAAAGCATCTATTACACCTGATATGCCTAAACCAACTCCCTTTACCTTGTTTTTATCAATCTTTGTTTTCTCCATAATTTCATAAATTATTTCAATAGAACTTGTTATTACTTCATTCATAGGGCCCCTGGGCCTGGGCCTCTTTACCTTGCCGATAACGCCGTTGGCAAGGTCCGTAATAACTGCTACCATATTGACCGGGCCTATATCAACACCGATAACATTACCCATTTTGGCATTAAGCTCAACCAAAGTGGGTTTCCTGCCGCCTGAAGACACGTCAAAACCTTTCTCTACAACAAGGTTTTTATCAACATAACTATTCACATAATTAGAAACCGTAACAATATTGAGCTTTGTTACCTTTGATATCTCTGTTCTGGTTACAGGCCCGCTTTTTCTTATCACATCAAGTATGGCAAGATTCTTCCTTTCCCTGTCTGAAAGAACCTGATCCCTGAATAATGTCTGCCTAACCGTCATGCCTTGCCTCCTTTATATCTCATAGTTTAAAAACTCTTTTTAAAAAGTATAACAAAAATTTATTTAATAGTCAAGGCATATTTAGTATCAGTAGTGTCAAGATAATTGTGCACTTTCGTATTTAAGTTCAGATTGAATTGAGTCTTTAGACATATCCTCTGGTATTGTTATGTTAAGGTGCTTTATGATACCAAAGATCCATAAGTTTAAAGAGTG
>JAQUQI010000004.1 GCA_028716165.1 Candidatus Omnitrophota bacterium | reverse complement strand
TTTATGATAAAAATATTATCTCCGGTGCACTCTGTTACATACCCTTTGGCGTCAAGCATGATCGCTTCTTCACGGCCGCTTTCGGTAGCCTCAATCTTTGCCATTATGTTGTTTAAATAATTAAGAGATTTTATGGCGGGATTAAGGGCGTGGACCGAATTCTGCTGTGTGCGCGCGATGATAATGGCAAGGCCCTGCTTGTAATACTTTTCCGGATATAGAGTTATATTATCGGCAATCACTATGATAGAAGGTTTTCCAAAACATTTACGCGGGTCAAGGCCCAAATCTCCTATTCCCCTTGTGATAACGAGCCTTATATAAGCGTTTTCAAGTTTATTAATGGCAACCGTCTTCAAAACTATACCCATCATGCCCTGTTTTTTTACGGGTATTTGCAATTTTATGGCCTTGGCTGATTCGTATAACCTGTCAATATGTTCTTTCAGGCGAAAGATCAGCCTGTTATAAGAACGCATCCCCTCAAATACCCCGTCTCCATACAAAAACCCGTGGTCAAAAACAGATACCTTCGCCTCCTGCTTATCGTAATACTTGCCGTTGACATAAATTTTGGCAGACATGCAATACTCCTATTTTAGTTTTCCGTCTTCCATATAAATGACGCGATCAGCCAGATCGGATATGCGTTCATTGTGCGTGACAATCAGAAAAGCCTGGTTAAATTGCGTATTCAAAAATTGGATAATCTTTAAAATATTATACGCGTTTTCAGAATCAAGGTTGCCCGTAGGCTCATCGCACAATACGATATCAGGATTATTCATAAGCGCCCGGGCTATGGATACCCTTTGCGCTTCTCCGCCCGAAAGCTGGCACGGTTTATGAAAAGCCCTGTCTATAACACCGACTGATTCCAACAGGTATTCGCCGCGGGCCATTATATCCTTTTTGGCGAGTTTATTTCCGCAGGCCAGCATCGCCGGAAGCGTAACATTTTCCATGGACGTGAGTTCGCCCAATAAATGATAAAGCTGAAAGACGAAACCAATCCTGCTGTTTCTTAAACGAGAACGCCGGCTGTCGGAGATACCGTAAAGGTCTATACCGTCAAAAAAAACCTTGCCGCTGGAAGGCCTGTCCAACCCGCCGAGCATATGCAACAAAGTTGATTTGCCGGCTCCTGAAGGCCCCAGCAGGGCAAGGATCTCGGCCTTGTCTATGGCAAGGCTTGCACCCTTGACCGCTTCAAGGTCCGTGCCGCCGGTTTCATATTTCTTGGATAACCCCTCCGCCTTGACCAACATTAATACCCCGCTTCTGCGCGTAAACAACGCGCCTATTCATATCTCAAAGCTTCCACCGGCTCAAGCCTTGATGCCTGATATGCCGGATAAGCCGAAGCCAGAAGGCTGATGATAAGGGCCGCTGCGGTCACAATGATAAAATCAGAAACCGATATCTTGACAGGCAGATAATTAATACCGTAATATATACTCTCCGGCAGTATCGGGAACCGCCATTTATCCAGTATAAACACCATTCCGATACCGCCGCACAGGCCAAACACGGCTCCAAGGGCCCCAATGATTAACCCCTGGAAAGAAAAAATATTCATGATCATCATGCCCGTAGCCCCTACCGCCTTTAATATGCCTATGTCCTTTCTCTTGTCGGTTACCATGACAGTCAACATGCTTATTATATTCAGCGCGGCCACGATCACGATCAGAGTTAATATCACAAACATTGCCGCTTTTTCCAATTTTAATGCCGCAAATAAATTTGTGTTAAGTTCCATCCATGTCCTTAAATAAAAACCTTCCGGCATAACAGGCAATAACCGGTTTTTCATCCAGTCTGCCTTTAAAGCATCCTTGAGATCCAGGCCTATTCCATTATAGGATCCCGCCGTATCAAATATCTCTGCCGCCTTTGATAATCCGATATAGGCCAGATTCAGGTCATATTCATACATGCCTGAATAAAATATACCGGTTATCTTAAATCGTTTAGGCCTGGATGAAAACGACGTCATCACATCTATCTCATCCCCTGTAAAAGCGCCTAATGCTGTTGATAACTCTTTGCCGATTATAAGGCTGTTACCTTCCAACTCAAGAGAGCCTGAACATATCTGGCCCTCAATCTTTTTTCTGTCAATAGGGTTTTGCAGATCAACGCTTCTGAATGCCGCGCCCTGCGCGCGGGACCTGAAGTTAAGCACGCCCTGGCCCCATATAAAAGGATACAGGCCATTTATTTCATCAAATCCTGACAAACTGGCTGCAAGGTCAAGATATTCCCGGCTGTTTATGCCATATTGTTCCTCAATAATAATATGCGGGTTTTGGCCTATTATCCTTTTTTCAAGCTCACTGCTAAAACCATTCATAACGGCAATAACGGTTATCAGGCAGGCAACGCCTACCCCGATACCGAGTATTGATACAAAACTCATAAACGATACGAGGCGTTTCCTTTTTGCGGAAACAATATAACGCGCGGCTATAGCCAGCTCTCTTCTCATGGCTTCAGCTGGGGAAACAATATCACGTCCCTTATTGATTCACTGCCGGTAAGTATCATAACCAGCCTATCTATGCCGATTCCCAATCCTGCCGCGGGCGGCATACCATATTCCAAGGCCCTTATGTAATCCATATCTATCTGGTCCGAGGTTTCTTTGTCAAAATCAAGCTGGGCCTTAAAACGCCTCTCCTGTTCCGACGGATCATTCAATTCGGAATACGCGTTAGCCACTTCCATGCCGCCCATATAGAGCTCAAATCGTTCCGATATGGCTGGATTTTCGCTGTTTGTCTTGGCAAGAGGGCATAGTTCGGTAAAATAATCCGTTACGAAAATGGGTTTGCCTTTATCGGACTTCGGCTCGATCAAATCAGCTACTATATTAATCAGCCTTGTCTTGCTAAGCTTATCACCTTCAAGTTTTACGCCTTTTTCTTTAAGCTTGCCGGCCCATACATCGGCATCATCATTCGGGTCAACCCCGTAAAGCTCTTTCATCATGAGGGTAAAAGACACCCTTTCCCAGGGCGGCTCAAAATTAATAAGCTTGCCTTTATACATTGTCTCTTTTTTCCCGGTGATCTCATAAACAAGCCCGCTGACAAGGTTTTCCATAAGCGGCATCAGGTCATTATAGTCGGCATACGCCGCATACGCTTCAAGCATGGTAAATTCCGGATTGTGGCGCGTGGATACGCCTTCATTCCTGAAGGATCTATTAATTTCATATACCTTTTCCATGCCGCCGACAAGCAGTCTTTTAAGATATAATTCCGGGGCTATCCTTAAATAGAGGTCCTTTTCATAAACATTGTGATATGTCTTAAACGGCCTGCCAGCGGCGCCTCCCGCGATAGGATGAAGCATCGGCGTTTCAACTTCCGCATAACCTCTTTCATCAAAAAATCTCCTAATGGATTTGATGATCCGGCACCTGGTCATAAAAACATGCATTGACTCATCATTGGATATCAGGTCAAGATACCTCTGCCTGTAACGGGTCTCTATGTCTTTGAGGCCGTGCCATTTTTCAGGTAAAGGCCTTAATGATTTTGAAAGCATCGTAAGCCCAGAAGCATTGATTGTTATCTCACCCGTCCTGGTCTTAAATAAAGACCCTTCGGCGCCGATAATATCTCCTATATCAAGAAGGTCCCAAAGCCCGCCGGTTACATCATCCTTTTTTACGTATAGCTGTATTTTAGAGGTATGATCTTTTATGTCAAGAAAAGCGCTCTTGCCGTGTTCTCTGACACTCATTATTCTGCCAGCAGCTTTTACGACATTTTCCATGGTCAACTTGCCCAGCTCAAAATCAGACCTTAACCCTGACAGGGTATTTGTTTTTTCAAATCGCGCGCCATAAGGCCTTACCCCATTTCCTCTTAACGCGTCTATTTTATTATGTCTTACATTTAGTATATCATCTGCCATTTAAACCCCGCCTGTAGTTAATAAGTGAACTTTATTATATATAATATAATATAGCATGTCAAATAGAAAAGGCGTGTTATTGCCGCCTTGCGAAAGGCTGTATTTTTTACGATTAAGACCTCTTTCTCTCTTTTTTGCCGCTGTTTTAATAAGTCCCCGGGCAGGATACAGCGCACTGCCAATTCGGGGTGAAAAAAATGAATTGTCTTGAAAATTCAAACAGTTGACCTATAATAAAACTGATGAAAAGAAGAATAAAGAAATGGCTTACCGTATTCCTGGTTATCTTCGCGGCGCTGTTTTTAACAGCGTCCCTTCTTTTGCATTATGTCAATAATAGTTTCGTTCCCGGGCATCTCAAGAATTTTATTTCACACGCCATCTATAAAAATACGCACTGCCGCGCGGACATCGGCTCTTTACGGCTTGGCTTAAAAGACGGTTTTATATTAGACGGTGTAAAAATATACATGCCCATAACGGAAGAACTTTTGCTATCCGCCGAACGGGTCTGCTTTAATATCGTTTTTATCCCTTCATTTTCAGGACAAAAAATAATAATACCCGTATTAAGAATATACAGTTCTCATATAAATATGCGCAGGCAGGCAGAGCCAAAATGGGATTTTACATCTATTCTGCAAATACCCGAAGCCGGCAAGAAACCGTTATCCTTCTCTATCAGACTAAACAATATCATCTTTGAGGACGGCAATATAGATTTTTCAGACCAGCTGGCCATAAAAAACTTCAAAAAACAACTGACAGGATTAAAAGGCAGTATAGGCATGGGCAACACGCTGACCTTTAAGGCAGGGGGCAGGGCCGATGAATGCGATTTTTACGTGTCCGGCAAATACCAAACGGATGACGGCAAACTAATCTTTGAATGTGAGGCTGAAAATCTGGATCCGCAAGATATTGCCGCCGCTTATATAGATTCCGCCGTTTGCGATATCAAAAAAGCCGATATGTCGGGGCATGCCAAAGGCAGTGTATTTAAAGGCCGCCTATCACTGACAGAATGCGATATCTTCGCGGAAAATGTGGACGCAGTTGTAAACGGCGTGCGTATAATCGGGTGTTACAACCTGCGCGGGAAAACAGCCTTCGATATGGACAGTATAAGCAATATTGAATACGCCTTTGGCGCAAATATTAATAACGGCAGATTAGGCATAGAGGGTGATACCTTGTTGGACAATATCAGCGGCATCAAAGCGGATATTGAATTCACAAACACGATATGGCGCGTCAAAGAGCTCTCCTGCCTGTTCTACGGGTTTAAAGCACAGATATACGGCCTTGTAAAAAACCCTATGGAAAATTATACCATAACAAGCAATTTAAAAACACAAATAAACTTAAAAGACATCGCCGGTAAAAACAATATACCGGTAAACAGCGGAACAGCCTGCATTGATCTGGATATAGCCTGCGATAAGACAGGGTTTTTTAACGTTAAGGGTAAATCCGATATAAAAGACCTGGCTATTACCGGCAATGATTTTTATCTAAGCGGTAATTTTAGTCTCACGGGACAGGGGTCAGGGGTTTTGGATAATTGGCGTTCGGCAGAATATAAGGGCACTGTGACCTTTGACAATACTCACGTATCAGGCGCGGGGGGCCTTCCTTCTATATATAATGCCGCGGGCGAGGCACAGTTTACGGACCGTTCAATATCCATAAAAAAACTTAACGGCACGATATCCGACACAAACATATCATTGTCCGGAAATATAGCGTACAAAGATACTGCCGTTGCCAACCTGCGCCTTGAAACCGGCCCTGTGCCCCTGCCAAGATTAATATCGCTCTTGCCAGATAGCGCTCTAAAAAAATTTGAAGGCGTTGAGCTGTCGGGCAACTGCTCATTGGATATCCGCTTCAAAGGCATTATCAGTAATCCGGACAGCCATTCATATGAAGGCCATTTAATAATAGACAAGGGATCGGCCGTGCTTGGGGTATGGCCTTACCGGATATCGGACATCAGTTCAAATATCAGCTTTAAAGGCCGGGACATCTCATGGCGCGGGATGGATTTTACCGTGTATGATAAGCGCTACTCATGTAGCGGGAGAATACCTGACTGCGCCAGGCCGTCGGTTGCCGCGCTAATATCTTCAGAGGATCTAAGCCTTGACTTGGAAACCGGCCCGCTTGATGAAAATAGAGTTTTGTTCTCAAAGCTAAACGGTAAATACCAGGGGCTGACTTTTTCACTAAAAGGTGCTATTGATGTGCCCTCAAACCCGCGCGTTAATTTTTCCGGGCAAGCCTATCTTGACCTCAAAGACCTGCCTGAAACCGCAAAACATTTTAACTCGCTCATTAAAGACGCTGATATGGAAGGGGTCGCAAAGTTTAATATTGATGCCAAAGGCCCTCTTGCCCGGCCGATTGACTGGACAGTATTCATTGAGGGCACTTCAGGAAATTTACGTATCAATGATTTTATACTAAAAGACGTCTATCTTGACTACAGGATGCAGGACAGATTTGTAGACATTCCGGTATTGTCCCTGTCCACATATGACGGGATAGTAAATGCGTCCTGCCGCGCCAATCTAAAAACCGATGAAAAGCCGTTTATCGTAAATCTGGACATAAAAGATATTGATCTGCATAAATTTGCTGTCCAGGCCAAAGGAGTTGACAAAAGGATCAAGGGCCTATTATCTTCCAAAACGGTTTTAAACGGTTACATAAACAACAGGGATTGTCTGAAAGGCAACGGCTGGCTACAGGTAGCCAACGGTTACTTATGGGAGTTTCCGGTCCTGCGGGGAATAATGAACATATTGCTGATGGAGCCGCCCGAATATATAATACTAACAGATGCTTTCGGCAATTTTGTAATTGAAAAGGACAGAATATACACCGGGGATTTTAAGATGCTTTCAAAATCTGCCTCGCTTTTATGGGAAGGCGGTATAGGATTTGATCGCTCATTAGACTTTAATATAACGGGCAGATTTGCCGAAAGCGTTATAAAACAGGTATCAGAACCCGGGAGGATAAAAAATGCCATGTTGCGTGAAGCCGGCAGCCTTATTATGGAGGTCCATCTTACGGGAACCCTTGAACACCCAAACTACCAGATAGTGCCTTTCCCTTTACAGAGAATATTTCATGACAAAATCACAAACACTATAAATGACATTTTCGGAAATATTCAAGAATAAAAACCTTGGCCTTTTCAAGCGCAATCGCTCTGTGGCTAATCGCGTCTTTTCGGCCCGGGCTTATCTGGGCAAAAGTCTTGTTTGAGCCTTCTGGGATAAAAACACTATCATAGCCAAAACCGTTGGCCCCGGCCCTTTCAAGGGCTATCCTGCCATAAACCGCGCCGCTAACCACCTTTATCGCTTTACCGGCAAAAGAGATGCATATAAAACAACGAAATCTTGCCCGCCTCTTGCCCGCGGTAAAGACCAACATGTTCTTTAAAAGCTTGGCTATATTTTTGTCGTCATTCTGCGAAAGCCCCGCATAGCGCGCCGACCTTACCCCGGGCGCGTAACCTAAAGCGGGCACCTCAAGGCCGGAGTCATCAGACAGGACAAGCTTTCCAACAATCTTTGATATCTGTTCGGCCTTTTTTACCGCATTGCCGCGAAATGTGCTCCTGTCTTCCCTGACTTCGCCGATATCTTTAAACATATCAAGGCTTAAAACTTTCACGCCGGAATTGCGCATAAGCCTTTTCAACTCAAGAAGTTTTTTGGTGTTCCTTGTCGCAAAAAGTATCTCTCTCAATTTTTCAACGCCTCTTTTTGTTTGAGAACAAGCTGTTTAATTCCTTTTTTGGCAAAAGAGATCACCCCCGCCATCTGCCTGTCATTGAACGGGCGGCGTTCCGCGGTTGCCTGGATTTCTATAAAATCGCCGGATGCCGTCATCACCACATTCATATCCACATCGGCGTTTGAATCTTCTTCATAATCCAGGTCAAGTATTATATTATTATTTACAATGCCGGCGCTTATCGCGGCCATGTAATCGCGAAGCGGCGAGCTTTTTAAGATACCTTTGTTTTCCATATTTTTTAAACAACTTGCCAGGGCCACGAAAGAGCCTGTTATGCTCGCCGTCCTTGTCCCGCCATCAGCCTGTATAACATCGCAATCAATAAAAATAGTACGCTCACCCAGCAATTCCAAATCAACAACAGACCTCAATGACCTGCCTATCAGCCTTTGTATCTCATGCGTCCTGCCGCCTACCTTTCCCCTGGAAGATTCTCTCTGAATCCTTTTGCCGCATGACCTGGGAAGCATTGCGTATTCTGCCGTGATCCAGCCGCGGCATTGGCCTCTTAGAAACAATGGGACACCGTCTTCTAATGATGCGGTACATATAACCTTGGTATTGCCAATCTCAATCAGGCATGAACCCTCGGCGTATTTTATAAAACCTGTTTTTATCCGGACCTTTCTGAGGGCATCCGGCGCCCTGTTACCGGCGCGTATCATAAGCGCTCCTTGAACAGGTTATTGCCGGCGGCATCAATGGCGACAATAACCGGAAAATCCTCCACGCGCAATTCATATATTGCCTCGGGCCCCAAATCCTCGTAGGCGATTTGCCTGGCCTCTTTTACTTTTTCCGATAGATACGCTCCGGCGCCGCCTATGGCCGCCAGATAAAGACAACCATATCTTTTGACAGCCTCTATAACCTCATCGGACCTTCTGCCTTTTCCTATTGAACCTGCTAAACCTGATTTCAATAAAACAGGGGTAAAGAGATCCATGCGCTTTGATGTTGTGGGCCCGCAGGAGCCGATGACGGCCCGGGGCGGAGCTGGCGTAGGGCCGCAATAATACAGGATATTATCAGTCAGATCAATGGGAAGATATTTATTAAGCTTTATAGCCTGGTATAATCTTTTGTGCGCCATATCACGAGCGGTATAAAGCCTGCCGCGTAACAGCAATTCTTCTCCGGCGCGAAACTTAGACCTGGCTTTTTTTGTAAGCGGCAGATATACTCTTTTCATGCTATATAACCCCTTTGGCACTGCGCGTAGCATGACAGCTTACCTTCACGCACAAAGGCAGGCCGGCAATATGAGTGGGAAAACTCAATATATTCACCCCAAGGCATGTGGTTTTCCCGCCGAGACCGGCAGGGCCTATGCCTGTCTTGTTCAGTTTTGTCATAATCATATCTTCTATGCGGGCAAGATGTTTTTTGGCCTGCTTTCTGCCGACTTTAAGCGTAATAGCCTGGGTTGCCAGCAAAGCGGCTTTATCCATGGTGCCTCCCATTCCTATGCCTATGATTAGCGGCGGGCAGGCATCATAACCAGAGCGTTTTACCGTATCCAGGACAAAATTAACTATAGTTTCCTCCGTGTCGGTAGGCTTAAGCATAACAAGAGAACTGGCATTCTCACTCCCAAAACCTTTAGGCACAACGATAATCTCTATCCTGTCGCCCTTGACCACATCATAATGAATAACACACGGCGTGTTTGTCTTTGTGTTATTTCTCAATAAGGGATCGGAGACCACGGACTTTCTTAGAAATCCGTCTCTATAACCGAGCTCAACGCCCTTATTGATAGCGTCGGTCAAAGCGCCTTTGACAATGACCTCCTGTCCTATCCGGCAAAATACCTCAACGAAACCGGTATCCTGGCATATGGGTATAGATTTATCACGGGCAAGGCGCGCGTTTTGAACAAGTATTTTTAAAATACGCCTGGCGGAAAGCTTTGTCTCGGTTCTTAAGGCGCGTTTAATAGCAATAAGAACATCTTTGCGTAAACGTATATTTGCCTCAATGGCAAGCCTTCTTACCAGCTCGCTGACTTTTGCGCTATCTATTTTTCTCATATACACTGCCTACTGTTGTCTGTATGCCGCCGCGCGATTTGAACACAGCCGTAATTTTGGCGCATAAAGGCCTGCATGCTTTGACAAAATCATCCAATATCCTGTTCGCGACATGCTCATGAAATATGCCTATGTTCCTGAAAGAGACAAGATAGAATTTAAACGATTTAAGCTCCACGCAATGCCTGTCCGGAACATATTCTATTGATATATCCGCGATATCCGGCAGGCCCGTCTTAGGGCATATACAAGAAAACTCGTCCGTGCGTATGTATACCGTATAACGCCTGTCTTTATATTGGTTGTCCCAAACCTCAATCGCCGGCGTCCTGATTTTCCTTATATTGTTCTGAAGACCCTCGTATTTACCTTGTTTAATGTTTTTTCTCGCCATAGGGCGCTCTCCATGTTTTTTGTCTGCCGGACGGACAGTTTCATCTTAACCCCATCATCTTATGCGATTGGGGTATAACAAGCACTTTGCTAAAAACGCTCAAAGCCTTTTTCTGCAGGCCCAAGAGGGTGTCGGCCGATATGTTTACGCCAGTCCTCTCTCTGCTCGTCTCCGGCTGGATAATGACAGGTACGTCACGGCTGGTTTCTTTTACAAGGGCGAGAGCCCTGTCAAATTCCTGTATGTCAATTTTATCCGAAACAATGATTTTTATAAATAACTCTTTACCCGCCGCGCGGGTCAAAAAAATCCTGTGATCTTGCCAACACGGTCTTATATTGCATACGCTGGGTAATTTTATATCCATTGAAATAATATCAATATAAGATATAACGCTCTCAAGCGCCTTGGCGAGCGTGCCATTGGTTTCTAAATATACGGTCAGATTTTCGCTTGCAAGAAGCGGCAGTAATTCTTTAAGAAATACGCCGCGCAATAGGGGTTCGCCGCCTGTTAATACCGCGGTATTTTTAAAACCCGGAAGCCTTAGTGCAAGCACGCGTTTCAATACCTCGCGCGCGGACAGCCGTTCGGCGCCGGCGTATGAGCGCGTATCACAGAAAGAACATTCCAAATTACAACCTTGAAACCTTATAAATATATGCCTGCACCCGGTATAGGGCCCCTCTCCCTGTATTGAAGCGAATATTTCCGTTATCTCGGCTGTGCTGTTCATCTAAAGGGGTCTTTTATACCTGCGGCCTGAAAACCTTTTGCGCGTATCAGGCAGGAATCGCATCTGCCGCAAGGCAGACTCCCTGCTTCATAGCATGACCAGGTATATCGCAAAGGGACTCCTATATTACACGCCTTGGTTATTATCTGGCTCTTCGTCATATTGATCAAAGGAGCCTCTACGGATATTGCCTTACCGTAGATTCCTGTCCGCATACCTTTTTTTATCATTGCTGAAAAAGACCTGATAAAATCATGCCTGCAATCAGGATAACCGCTGTAGTCTATCTGATTAGCCCCTATAAAAACCTTGCGCGCGCCTATCGCCTCCGCGTATGAAGCGGCAAAGCTTAAGAAAATAATATTACGGGCAGGCACATATGTATCAGGCACGCGTTTTCTGCGAAGACAGCCGACAGGGACCTTTTTGTCTTTATCCAACAAGGAACTACCTCCCCAGGGCAAAGAGATTTTTACCACACAACTCTTTGTGCCGCTCATCCTTGACAATAACCGGGCAGATTCAAGCTCTCTGCCGTGCCTCTGGCCATAATCAAAACTTAAGGCGTATGCCTCATACCCTCTTGCCTTGACGATATACAATACAGTCGCCGAATCAAGGCCGCCTGAAAGAAGAACTACTGCCTTTTTTTTATTCATAGTATATTGCGCAGGAGGCCGGCGTCTCCCATACCGAAACGCTTTCCAAAGACATGGGCGGTTTAATTTTGATTTTATAACGGTTAAAAATATACTCCGCTACTATTTCCGACGTCGGATTACGCTTTTTAAAATACGGCATATTATCAATACGCTTATGGTCAAGCGTGTCCAAGACAGACTTAAGCAATAACTTTGCCTTCTTAAAATCAATAAGCAGGCCTGTCTTATCAAGAAAGCCCGACTTTATAGTAACCTCAACCCTCCAATTGTGCCCATGCAGGCTCTCGCATTTACCTTTATAACCCTTTAATCTATGAGCGGCGCTAAAGTATAACTCAACCTTGACTTTATATCCCATAAACTACCTTTCTTATATGATCAATACGCTTGTTCAAAAACCTTTCACCGATACGCTTGAAATTCTGAGTCTCATCGCTTACAAAAAATTTGATCCGGCCTTTAGAGCGAGAACTGCTTAAGAGCATACTTTGAGTCAACAGCTCTTTCACATGCGCGGATGTTGATTTTGCCGAATCAACAAGGTTTGTCTGCCGGCCCAAAACCTTGGCTATAAGACCTTTGATAATCGGATAATGCGTGCAACCAAGGACAAGGGTATCTATGCGCATCTTTTTTAAAGGGTCCAAATAATACCGTATTATATCTGTCATCAATCTGTCGTCATCAAGAGACTCTTCTATGGCGGGCGCAAGCAAAGGACAGCCGCGCGAATAAACTTTCATGGAAGCAGAAATACGCTTTATCTGCCTGCTATAGGCATCACTTTTTATAGTGGCGGTAGTGCCTATAACGCCTATTCGCGAGTTTCTACAGGCCTTGACCGCGTCACAGGCGCCGGGATGGATAACACCCACAATAGGCACCTTAAAATTTCTCTTCAGAGCCGGCAAGGCCACGCTTGACGATGTATTGCAAGCTACTACAATCAGTTTCACGTTTTGCTTTAGCAAAAACAACGCGTTTTCTATTGAAAACCTTACTATGGTATTGCTGGATTTCGTGCCATATGGCACACGCGCCGTATCGCCATAATAGACTATGTCTTCGCGCGGCAGTATGCCGGCGAGCTCTTTTACTACCGTAAGCCCGCCTACGCCGGAATCAAAAATACCTATAGGCCTATTATCGTTTTGTCGTAAAACCTTCCGCCGCTTCATATTCATCCCTGTAATTTATTATCCCTTCGGATATCAACCTTGCTATTCTGCCGCGATAAGAAGCATCGCCAAGCCTCTGGGCTTCCCGGGCATTGGATATAAATCCCACCTCAACCAAGACTGAGGGCATTTTCGCGCCCTTGAGAACATAGAAATTAGCGGCTTTTTGGCCGCGGTTCTTGAGATTAAGATTGCCGCAGGTTATCTGCGTGATGCTTTTGGCTAATTCTATAGACTCCTGCCTGTTCTCGCTGTATTCAATGTCCCACAGAATCGCTTCAAGCTCGCTTGATGGAGCCAGGTTGCCAAAAGAAGAGTCTTCATATTTTAAAGACGCGTTTTCCACAGCTGCAACAGCGCGCGCGTTGTCATCAACAGCCTCTGATAAATAAAACACCTCAAAACCGTTTGCCTGGCCGGAACGCGCGGCATTAGCATGAATACTAATAAAAAAATCCGCCTCGTATTTATTGGCAATATCAGCTCTTTTCCATAAAGAAATAAATATGTCCTTGTCGCGCGTCAGCCTGATATCCAGTCCTCCCGCCTCAAGATAGCGTTTGATTCCTTTGGCTATATCCAAAACAATATCTTTTTCCCTTAACCCGTTTTGGCCCACGGCACCGGGATCTTTGCCTCCGTGTCCGGGATCCAAAACTATCCTTTTTATGGTATGTCTTGCGCGGGGGCTGGGGCTGTCTTTGGATATCCGGCCATGGATAAACAGATCCGCAAGGATGGATTTACAAAAATCATTCGGAACAAGGATATTTGACCTTCTCATGATAACAGGCGACTGGAGCTTGTGTAAAACTCCGTCAACCAAAACCAGCCTGCTGCCAAGAGCCATTTCTACATCATTATCACCTTTGCGCAAAATGAGAATTTTTTTTACGCCATCCCATTCCCAGGCCGTATTATAAGTATTTATAATTGAGGTGATATCCGTATAAACGCATTGGCTGTTTGCGCTGGCCTGATTTTTGAAAGAACCAGTATCCCTGACAGGAGATGTAGCGCATCCTGCCGATAGAAATACCAATAAACTTAAAAAAGATATTCTCAATATTCTCATATCATGAAATCCAATAATTGATATTATAGCTTTATGCGGCGCAAAAGTCCCGTATAAGCGCCCGCATAATCATAGGCTTTGGTGGACACGGTTGCAACCAATTCGAACTGCTGGAGAAATCCATGCCCACATCAAAGTGCTTCCAGTAAACAGACCCTATTTATACCAGAAATTAGCTCAAAAAGCAACCGAATTACACCTGTTGGGCTTGTCGTTTAATAATATAGGTAAAATACTTAGTGTAGACCCCAAAACCATCAAAAAAGCAATATTGTCATTGCGAGGAGCCCTTCGACTTCGCTCAGGGTAAACTCCGCGACGAAGCAATCATAAGCCCATGATAAATGGGCTATAAGCCTCTGTCATCCTGAGGGAGCGTAGTGACCGAAGGATCTGAAACCAAGAAAGGAGCCAATATCATGTCCCATTCAGCATCTACCGCATCTTTAATCCTGACCCCAAATATATCTGGGCTCAAGTCTGTATCTTATACGAAACCGGAAAAACTATCCTTGTTTACAATGGTATGAAAATCTGGATTCCAAAATCACAAATATACGGAATAAGGTTGAGAAAGAACATTTTTGAGATTTATGTCAGATAAAGTATTTTAGGATAATGAAATATTATATCTTCGATGTGTTTCTTTATATAACACACAACAGATATTTTTTACATAGGCCTATTTTTTTTGAATGGTTTCTTTAAACTTAAAACGTGAAAACAGCCGCTTGCTGACTTTAATACAGCTAGAAAACATTCATATATTAAATTTTCTATATCATTATAAGCCCAAAGCCGCTCTTTTAATACTTCTTGATCAAATAAAATACCTTTTATATAGCAACTTTTTTTTATACTTTCCCTATCCCATTTTTCCATATCTGGATATTTCTCATCTACTTTTTTATGCCATTTTTCTTTCTCTTTAGTTTTATATAATGGAACCATATATGGCCAGTCATGGTGTGTTTTAGGTCCATAGATTTCAATTCGCGGTTCTCTCCTGTGTATCTTCATATGTCTATATCTTGAAATCTGATCAAATGCATCGTTATTGAGTAAATCCAGATAATTCAATAATTTTTTTACTCCTTTTATATTTAACCCAAATTTCAATGGAAATGCTATCCTTTCTCTTATATGTTCATAGATAAGAACATTTTCCCTGGGATCAAACGGACAATAATATGACCATATCATTAATGCAATTTTATCCTTGCAAGAGTCTATTCTCGTAATACAATTATCCGCAAAATAAGAAATCTGAAAATTTGTATGTGAGAGTGCGCTTTCTGGAGGATGTATGGCTTTGTAAACCTCAGCATAAGCCTTCATCCATGATAGACTAAATGCTATTTCATCACAAATTTTCCTAATGCCAAAAACCCAATGAATTGCATTAAATTGCCAATCAAAAGGTATATCCCTACAAGCATCATTTAATTTTTTATACGATGAGAAAAGTTTTTTCGATTCTTTAAGATTTTCAAGTTTTTTATGTTCAGTACCAAAAGCATCTTTAACCTTTAAAAATAAATCTTCTTTATTATGTATTTTATTCATATATTAATGGTCTGACCCTAATTATTAAAGTTCATAATTTTCATAATATCTGCCTCTACTTATTACTAGATAGTCTATTTTTCACGCATTCTCGGCATTCGCAAAATCATCATCTTGAACTTCGTATAACTCCCCGCATCTTAAGCACTCATCTAGTTCCGATTCTTTCCATATCGAGCCACAACTAAAACATATATACCGATTGCTTTCAAACTGACTTCCGCTTAGACCTTTATCAACGAGAGTTTCCTCCTTGCATTCAGGACAACTATATAAGGGGTTATATCCTCCATCCTTAACTGTCGTATAATAATTGATGCCTAATATAGTTTCAATCCACTTATTTGCAACGATAGCTGGTTCAGCCGAATATCCGCAGAATAAACACAAAGGATGCTCTTCTCCTAATACCAAGGCTTCTTGATAGCAAGCTGGGCACTCAACTATTGTTGCATAAGAATCTTTTTTGACTTTTTCAAGCTTAGGTTTTATTTGTTCAAGCCGTTTTTTTACAAATTTTTGAAACGTATTTAAATTTTTTCGAATTTCCGATAATGCATGTTTTTCTAGGTGGGGTAATTTTTTGGGTAAAAACTGCTCATTTATAAAATCCAACAGCACAGAAAGAACTTCTGCTGTAGCAGTCATAAGCGCTTCGACTGAATCAGTCATTCCGAAATGTTCTAGTTAATTCCGCTTATCACGAAAATGAGATAAGATTTCTTCATCTTTTTTTACAAATGATATTTTACATATACCCTTAAGCCTTACAATTGTAGCATTAAAACGCACACTCATAAAATTACCAGATTCATAATCTTTTATATTTGCCTTATTGATGTCTTCGAACAGAAGTGACCAATATCCCATTTTTAGACATTCCTTTGAAACAAGTTCAACGTCAGCGTATAAATGTAATATAGCATATTTAAGACTTCTGCTTTTTTTATGTGCTATATATTCTTGTGCTGATGTAATAAAATCAAACGCATTGTCAAATAGTGTAAATTTTATATGCTCTACCTTTTCCATGCCTGTCTTTCATATCCTTTAATGACCTTTAGTGCTTAATACTTAATTATTTAAAAATAAAAGTGCTTCTTTTTTATCTAAAAACTCTGTTAGAACTATTTTCTTTTTACTATTTCTTTTTCGGTGGAGGTGGTGTCGGCTCCTGTGGCTTCTGTTCATTTTTAGGAGGTGGGTTATATCCTCCCTCGCTTAATTTTTTGACAGGCTTCTCATTGCTACTTTTGCTATCACACATGTTTTTCCTCCTTTTATTTAATAACTATTTATTTAAAAACTCTACAGATTCTATCTTTTGCTCAGAAGTAATTAAGATACCCTTGATATCCAAATAAGTAAATTTTCCCTCATCTATCCAAGCGGGCTTATGCAAAAAAATATATGGCTTTGCTGGATCATCAGAATAATACATAGGCCATCCATATATCCGTCTACCGTTTTCAAAATTTATTATTATGTGTGTTTTAAGATCACAAAATACATTATACCATATAGTGTCTCTTGATGTTCTATTTGTAAGTTTAAACCGTCTTAATATATTCATGGGGAAATCATAAGTATGACAAACACCGAATATAACAGGAATGAATAAACTTATAATAAATAATCCTAAAAAACCTATAGCATTATACTTAAGAAAATATCCTGTTTTTTCTGCACACAAATATACGGGGCTCTTATCTGAAAAAAATGTAAATAAAACATAAATAATCATTGAGAAAACTAATGATTCTAATATTTTCTCAAATGGCTCCGGTTTTTTTCTTGCTATAAAAAAATCTAAAACTTTGGAAGAAATAATTCCGGGAAGAAGTAATATCAAAATTTGTAATGTTTCAAAATTCATAGCTTCCATTTATACTGCTCCTTATTAATAAAAGGGTTAAAATTTGAATAAAACATAAACCACTTGACTACTTGGTTTCATTAAATTATTTAAAAAATAACGTGTGCTTATTATCATTAGAATGTAGCTTTAACTACTTTAATTAGTTGACCATACGTTAACAGCAGTGGATGCCATTTCTTTTTGACGTTGCGCTATCATTTGTTTATTCCACCTGGTGTATTTAAGAAGCGTTTTTGTCAAAATTACATCGGATTCCTTATAAAATTTGTTTTTCTTCTTAGTAAAACCAAGATTCCCCTTATTCAACACCTTGCTTAATAAAGTCATATTCCCGAGCCTATTTAAATAATCCTTATGGTAATGTCCAACATTGCCCCATCCATGACCTAGTGTTTGGGGCATTATGTGTTCTATTGTTACCTTAGAAGTATCGTTTGTAATCGGTTCCTTTTTCCCGCGATGATAACTTTCTAACTTGTACAAAATATATGTAGCCAATCTGCGTTGCGATGTGTTAAAAGTAGAAAAACTTTGTCCAAAGGTTCCATCATCTGGAGAAAGCTGTTTTATTTTTTTAACTAACTCGTTAAGTTCCTCTACCGTATTTTGTTTGATTCTTTTGGAAAATTCGGCAAATGTCTTTGCTAAATCATATGACGTTTTCTTATTGCATACCATCAATCTAAAAAATGTATTTTCTATCAGCAATAATGTTTTTCTTCTTATTCTATAGAATTCTAATTTGTCATCTCCAATTTTCAAATTAAAAAGCGACATCAAAAATGGATAGCACACTCCAACCTCTGCGTTAATTTTATTTATGGCCATTAATGTTTCCTTTATTTCTGGCCATTGATTCCATGCGCCCCTGTTTCCCAAATAAGGCTTCAATATGTCAGTATAAACAACCATATGCCTACGCATTTCATTGACAAGTTCTAAAATATTAACGTTTCCTTCCAATCCTCTTTTCATTGCTTTATACAAGCTTCCTTTAAGCGGTTGTCCATTTTGTAAAATCCAAAAATGTTTTAAAAATTCGTTAATTGAAACCTTACTAGCTCTATCCAAAAAGTCACTCCAAGCCCTATCTACCTCTCCCGAGCAACGTTGCTCTATTGCTTTTGAATAAATTAAATTTTTTATTAAATCTGAAGGTTGGAGAGTGACCCCTCTATAATTCAAAACTTCAAATAACGTCGCTGCCGGAAAATGTTTGTCCGCAAATATAACAACAAAGTAAATTTTATCGCAAATAAAATCACATAAGTTTTTTAAATAGTTTTCTTTTTTTAAATTATCTTCTATTTCCTGTAACCTATCGTTAACATGGGTCTTTAAATTTCGGAAGACATGGGCTCTTAAAAATTCATTGCTTTTCCTTGTTACCTTATCATGTATATACTCTTCGGGTTCCAAGAGACATTTTTTAAAATAATCTTTATCTTGCTTTGTTAATAGTAAATATGGTTTCTGTTCTTTGTCATAAACATATTTACGCTTTAGTTTCTTTATATAATCATTCAACTGGTTATCATTTTTAGAGTTATTAATCTCCTCTAACGCATGAATAATTATACTAATTAGTGCAATAACTACTGTTAGCCGTTGTTGCCCATCATAGACAATCTCATTGCTCCTATTATGCTGCAATACAATAGAACCAAAAAAATGATTTTTATTATAATTAATGGCATCTAATAAATCTTCCCAAAAATCATTAACATGTGTTTTTTGCCAGGCAAACGTCCTTTGGAATTTTGGAATTTGATAATAGCTTCCATTAAACAGCTTCTTGAATGTGGATGATTTAGCTTGTACTAAATTAGGCATCTTATCCTCCTTGTCACTCTTCCAAAAAATACCCTGCTGGTTTCTTTAGTACTTTTGCAATTTTCATTAATGTGGTTATGGAAGGTGATGATACGCCGGTTTCGTAGCGGGAAATGCTCTTCTGCTTAGCATTTATTTTATTTGCGAGTTGGGTCTGGTTTAGGTCTGCGTCTACACGAGCTAGTTTAATTTTCTTGCCTAATTGTTTTATATCCACTCTTTCCTCCTAAAATATAATCGATTAAGCATTATGAGTTATTATAATAGCCTTCTATGCTTGCAATAAAGCGATCAAAACAATCCAGCTCTCTTGGAATTTCTCTATGTATTTTTTTCGACCAATCTTTTATATCCTCTATTAAAAAACAGCTTTCTAAATTGTTTAATGCTATATCATGAGTATCATGTTTTTCTTCGTGAATCTTTTTCATAACGGAGAAGAAAAAACCAAAATCTTTTAATAATTTTTTTCTAATTTTTTCGTATTTAGTTTGCAAAACAGGATTCCTTTCTTGTTGATATTTACAAAGTATTTCTTTAAATTTTAACCAATTCGCATAAAAATTCTTGGCTCTTAACTGAAAACCAATTCTATTTATGCTTCTAGGTAACCATCTATAAATCAAAGTAGCAACTAAAATAATTATTACTATTTCCAAAGCATTCAAAAACATAATGGGATTTGTTAAAACCGCCCATACAGAATTCTTTAAAATATTATCTAATATTGCTAATATAGAACTTAAGGCAAGTAATATTTTGTTCATTATCTATCACCTTAAAAATTTGTTTTATTTATTGCTGAACATATTATCCAGGCACAAAAAAGACTTGACATAATATACCTTTTTGGGTATAGTTTAGTCATTTGATGGGTTATTGATAATAAGCAACTTAAAAACTATTCTGTATACCACGGGTAACTAATATATACCTTTTTAGGGCTAAATGCAAGTAAAAACTACTCATACAACTTGTGATATTAATTCTAGAACTTCAGTCATTCGCGATGATGTAGATTTAAAAAAGCTGCTAGATGTCATCTCTTCTATTATGGTTGATGAGTATATTGAAATAGCAAAAGAAAATCCTGACACATTCAAAAATGGGGGCACAAAATGAGAGTAGCGATATACGCGAGATATTCTTCTGAAAACCAGAGCGAAAAAAGTATTGATGATCAGATAAGGGTCTGTAAAGACTACATCAAAGCCAATGATATGACTATTGATGATAAGCATATCTATATTGATGAGGCCATTTCCGGGTCTATTATAAATAGGCCCGGGTTACAGGCATTAGAAAAGGACTCTGAAAATAAAGAATTTGAAGCCTTGGTAGTAGATGATCTCTCAAGGCTATCACGGAGCAACCATCAGATGCTTACATTGGTGTTAAAGTTTAATTATCTCCAGGTTAAGATTATATCTGTTTCTGATGGCATTATTACTGATGATGATAACTCAAAACTTGGTATTCATATACGCGGTCTTATGAACGAACTATATCTTGATGACCTTAAGAAAAAGACAATGCGGGGCTTAGAGGGCCAGAAAATACGGGGCTTTAGCGCTGGCGAAAAGGTATATGGCTATTCTACCCATCCTGTGGGGGAATTAAAAATAAACAAAAAAGGACAGCCCAAATATGACGGCATGGCGCATAAGATTAACCCCGAAGAGGCGGATATTGTTAAAAGAATATACAGAGAATTTGTTGAAGGCAAGAGTTTGCACAAAATTGAAAAAGAGCTTAATGAGGATAAAATCCCTACTAAAAGAGGCTATTCGGGCGGTTGGAGTATATCGAGCGTAAGCAGAATATTGAAAAATGTAAAATACACAGGGCTGTGGGTATGGAAAAAATATAAAAATGCCAAGGACCCCATGACCGGAAGGATAAAAAAGATCTTAAGGCCGGAAAAAGACTGGTTCTCCTCTTTTAAAGAAGAACTTATT
The DNA here is from genome assembly GCA_028716165.1 of Candidatus Omnitrophota bacterium. Lineage (NCBI taxonomy): Bacteria > Pseudomonadati > Candidatus Omnitrophota > Candidatus Omnitrophota bacterium. The sequence goes on along the minus strand of JAQUQI010000004.1, from coordinate 97,653 downwards.
ATAATCGATAAAGAGCAATGGGAAAAAGCCCAAAAAAGATGGCAGGAACTTAAAGGAACATGGCCTGTCAGAAAAAAATCTAAAGATACAAAGCAAAAAAGCTATATTCACTCCTCTCCCTCTCATCTGCTTTCAGGGTTTATGAAATGCCAGTCTTGCGGAGGGGCTATAATTCTAGCAAGCGGCAAAGGCGGCGGCTATTACGGCTGCTATAATGCAAGGAGAAAGACTTGCAATAATATGCTCTTAGTGCCTCGCAAGCGCATAGAACAAACTATAGTAGCGGATTTAAAAGAAAAGATACTTACTATTGAAAATTTAGAGTATGTATATAAGAATGTCGAAAAATTAGTCGCCTCAGGCATGGATGAGGTGCCTGAACTCATCAAGAAAAAGAAAGCCCTGCATGATAAAATATCTTTGGAAGTACAAAACTACCTTAATTATATTAAAATGGGTAATTTATCAAAGGCGGTATCAGAGGCTTTAAAAGAGGCTGAAACAAAATATGAGGATTTAAGGGATGAGATAGGGGCCTTAGAGTTTCAGAAAGAGAAAAGATTTAAGGCCCCTCCAAAAGAATGGATAAGCCATAGATTAGAGAACCTGCATCAGACATTAAGCAAAAATACCTGTGCCTCAAGCTTAGCGCTTAAAGATATATTGGGCACTATAGAGCTTGAGCCAATTTCTGAAGAAAAGGATGATTTTTACAGAATTATGATGGGCGGCGTATTTAAGCCGTATTATGTAGCTCATACTAAAATTCAAACCCTTGCCCTGCTGGATAACAGGGAAAAAGGTTCGAATTGGTCGCAATGGTGGAGGCGGAGGGAATCGAACCCTCGTCCTTAAGTTTGCCGCAAGAGGCAACTACATGCTTATCCTGTAATTTGATCTTAGCCTTACTATCTCCTGCAGGAAGGATATGGCAAGGCGCCGCTTTTAATGAATCTCGTTTTGCTCCTTAAAAGCTAAAGTTGCAAAACCAGCCTGTTAATGGCGTCAGATTCTTCCCCACAGGCCGGGAAGGCTGACGGTAACCGCCTTTTAGGCGGCTAACGGTAGCACAGAGGGCATACCTACATTCATAGGAATTACCTCTGTGACTTTTGTGCGTAGATTATCTGCACTTATCTTTTGGTCGGCTTTTTACCCTTAGTTTGCACCAAGAGTCTCTTCCGAGACGAGGCCAGCTGACCAACCTCGGCATGCTCCTTCTTACGCCATACAATAAGTCGAATCCATAATCGCCCCCTTAAACAATCTATTTAATTGAGCGCCTGATCTCCCTTTCAATTGTTTTTTGGCGTAACTTTTCTCTCTTATCAAAGAGCTTTTTACCTTTGGCGACCGCTATCTCAATTTTAACAAACCCTTTTTTCAGATACACTCTTACCGGCACCAGAGTATAGCCTCTCTGCGATGCGAAACCATATAACCGGCTTAACTGGCTCTTATGTAAAAGCAGTCTTCTTGTTCTTTTTGGATCGGGCGCGTAAGGCCCGCTTTGCATATAAGGGCTTATATGCATTCCATATAGATAGGCCTGCGCGTTCTCAATCTTAACAAAACTTCCGCTTAAGGAGATATCTGCCTTGCGGCAAGATTTTACCTCCGGCCCTTTAAGCTCAATACCACACTCAAGCTTTTCTAAAAGCGTGTATTCAAAAAAGGCTTTCTTGTTGCAGGCTATGTCCTTGCTTGGGCTTCTTTTCATGCCTCGTTCTGTTGTAAATTATTAAGTATAACATAAAATAGCATAAATATCAATATATTCCCCGCGCGAAATAGGGGGCAGATTTCAAGAACGGATACTCTAAGCTGGCATAAAGACGGGAGGCGTTTATTAATAATGTTTCAGACATTTCCGCCTTTAAAAAAATTTATGGTATGCCGCAATCCTTCGCGCAACTCCATAACAGGCTTCCAGCCAAGCATTGCTTGCGCCTTGCCTATATCGGGCCTTCTAACTTTCGGGTCATTGACGGGCAGGGGCCTATATTCTATCCTGCTTGAAGAGCCGGTAAGCTTGATTATTTCCCGGGCGAGATCAAGCAATGTCATTTCATTGGGGTTGCCGATATTTACAGGCTCATTAATGGCTGAACACAAAAGCCGGTATATCCCGTCAATAAGGTCGCTTACATAGCAAAAACTTCTTGTCTGCAAACCGTCTCCATAAACTGTTACGGGCTTACCCTGAAGAGACTGGCAGATAAAATTAGGTATAGCTCTTCCGTCGTAATCTCTCATACGGGGGCCATATGTATTAAAAATGCGCACTATCTTGGTATCCAGGCCCCGGCTCCTGTGATAAGCCAATGTCATGGCTTCGGCAAAACGTTTGGCTTCATCATAGCAACCCCGCGGGCCTGCGCAGTTAACATTGCCCCAATATTCCTCCGGCTGGGGATTTACCAACGGATCTCCATAAACCTCGCTGGTTGAGGCAAGCAAAAACCTTGACTTATATTTAATGGCAACTCCCAGGGCATTATGCGTGCCAAGCGAACCTGCCTTCAATGTTTCTATTGGGTGCTTAAGATAATCAACAGGGCTTGCGGGAGAGGCGAAATGCATTACACAGTCAATCGGCCCGTCAACATCTATATAATTTGAAACATCATTGTTAATAAATTTAAAACGCGCATCTTTGGATAGATGGCTGATATTATCCATACACCCTGTAATCAAATTATCCATGCATATTACATCATGGCCTTTTTCTAAAAGCATAGCGCATAGATGGGAGCCAATAAACCCTGCGCCGCCGGTTAACAATATCCGCATCCTATCTCCTTCTTTTTAAAACCACATTATAGACGAACATGATTTCGCGCGTCCACAATCAACGGAATCAATCTTTAACAGATTCCCTGTCTGCCTAAACAGAAACCAGGCGCCTGGGATTGTTTTTAAACCATTCCACGGTAAGACGCAATCCTTCATAAAAATCCGTTCTGGTACTGACCACTTTTTGTATGCCTGTAATATCAGCGTATGTCCTGCGCACGTCTCCTGATCGTTTAGGGGCAAATTCCGGCTTTAGGCATGTCCCAAGCAGTTTATTAATAGCGTCTACTATACATAATATTGACACACTGTTTCCGAGGCCGACATTAAAAACAGAGCCGGAGACGGCTTTCGCATGCGCGCAGATAATATTAGCGTTTACGACATCTCCTACATAGACAAAATCGCGCGATTGCTCGCCGTCCCACTCAACTACAGGGGGCTTATCATTAAGCATCCTTGACAAAAGCGCCGGTATTGCCGCCGAATACCTGCTCTCCGGATTCTGGCGGGGCCCAAACACATTGAAATAACGCAATGACACGGTTTCCAGCCCATATGTCTTTGAAAATGTATGGCAATAATTCTCCGCCGCAAGTTTTGATACGCCGTATGGGGATATGGGCCGCGGATTAAAATCTTCCCTTTGCGGAAATTGCTGTGTATCCCCATAGCACGCGGAGCTTGACGCATAAACAAACCTTTTTACCCCGGCCTGTTTTGCCGCGAACAAAAGCATTAATGTGCCATTGACATTAATATCATTGGTCAGGAAGGGGTCATCAACAGATTTCGGAACAGAACGAAGCGCCGCCTGATGGAACACATAATCAACGCCCTTAAGCGCCTTGCGCAGGGCCGCCTTGCTCCTGATGTCGCCTTTTATAAGCTCAAAACAGCCTCTGTTTTTATGTTTATCTGTAAAATCCAGATTATGCCTTGAGCCGGTAATAAAGCTGTCCAGGACACGGACAGTTTCGCCTTTGGATAATAATGCCTCAACAATATTTGAACCGATAAATCCGGCCCCCCCGGTTACCAAATTTAAACTCATTCAATACCCTCCTTACACAATAAGAATTAAAGTTTTATTATGCGGTCTGAATATATACCAACTTTCGCGAAAGCGTTCCGAGCGTCAAATATAAGCCTCGTATTTTTGGCTATAAACCCATAGTTAAACCTCTGATGATCGGTGACCAATACGGCCAGGTCATGCTTTTTAAAAACGGCGGGAGAAAGCTTTACCGATTCAAGCCGGGCATTATGGGTATCCAGATACGGTATATACGGGTCATAGTAAGAAACGCGGGCGTTTCCATTTTGCAGTATTTTTATAATATCTAATGCCGGCGATTCCCTTAAATCCTTTATATCTTTTTTATAGGTCACTCCTAATATGAGTATCCGTGCCGCGGCAAGTTTTATCTTTTTATCCGCCAGAATTCTGCTTACCCTCTCTGAAACGTAATGCGGCATAAAAATATTGGTCTTTGAAGCAAGGTTTATCATGCTTGTCTTAAAACCAATCTTTTTGGCTTTCCAGGAAAGATATAAAGGATCGCAGGGCAGGCAATGCCCTCCGATTCCGGGCCCAGGATAAAAAGGCATAAAACCAAACGGTTTGGTGCTTGCCGCCTCAATGACCTCCCATACGTCAATGTTCAGCCTGTGGCATAACATTGCGAATTCATTGACAAGACCTATATTAACGTTCCTGAATGTGTTTTCAAGCAGTTTAACCATTTCAGCGGTTTCGGCGGAAGAAACGCGTATCACCCTGCCTACGGCCTTCTCATAAAGACTGGCCGCAAGTATGCCTGAAAATTTGCTGATACCGCCTGTTACTTTAGGTATACCTGAAAACGAATATTTTTTGTTTCCGGGGTCTATCCGCTCGGGCGAGAAAGCCAGAAAAAAATCCTTTTCCGGCAGCAGGCCTTTTTTCCCAAGGATAGGCAGCATTATATCACGGGTGGTTCCGGGATATGTAGTGCTTTCCAATATGATAAGCTGGCCGGGCCTTAGCTTATCGGATATAGCCCGTGTTGCTTTTAATATAAAAGACATATCGGGCGTCTTATTGACTCGCAAAGGGGTTGGAACGCATATTATGATAATATCCGATTCGGACAAGACATCAGCATTATCAGAAGGCTGGAATTTATCCGACACGGACATTATATCCTTACCGCATATATCATCTATATAAGAATGCCCTGATTTCAATGCGCCTATCCTGGAAGCCTTGGTATCATAACCGTAAACAAAAAAACCTTTTCTGGCAAACTCTATCGCAATGGGAAGCCCTACATAACCAAGCCCTAAAACGCATAATTTAGCGCGCTTTGTCTTGATAAGATTGGTCAACCTTTTAAACATATATTCTCCTGTTGTCTTAATATAATTTTGGTAATTTTCTCGGCGGCCTTACCGTCCCATTCCGGTATCGGCTCCGCTTTTTTCCATCTGCCGGCGAGTATGTCATTTACTGCCTTCAAGGCCCTGGCCTTATTCAAACCGACTATTAAGTTAGTACCCTTTTTGACGGTAACAGGCCTTTCGGTTGTATTCCTTAAAGTCAGACAGGGTATGTCCATTACGGTCGCCTCTTGCTGTATGCCGCCAGAATCTGTCATAATAAGCCTGGCCCTTTGAAGTAATTTATGAAAATCCACGTATCCTAAAGGCTGGCAGGAAATCACACCATTAAGTTTAAACCCAAACTCTGCCATCATTTTTTTTGTCCTTGGATGCATGGGAAAAATAATCTTTACGGCCTTTGCGGCCGAATTAAGTATATCAACAATTTTTTTCAGGTTATCCTGACAGTCAACATTAGACGGCCTGTGAACCGTGGCAACGGCATAATCATTATTTTTCAATCCCAAATCCTTCAGTATGCGGGATTTACCAATTGCTGTTTTGCATATATAAAAAGCGTCTACCATGGTATCTCCTACGAGAAATATCTTTGAGGAATCTATGCCTTCTCTTAAAAGATTTGTATTGGCATAGCTTTCGGTAGTAAAAAGATAATCCGATATGTGGTCCGTAAGAAGCCTGTTTATCTCCTCCGGCATATTTTTATCAAACGAACGAAGCCCTGCCTCCACATGAGCTATTTTTATATGAAGCTTTGAAGCGGCGAGAGCGGCGGCAAGCGTGGAATTCACATCACCGACTACCACCACGAGGTTAAAACTACTGCGAAGCAATATCTTCTCTATCGCCTCCATAACCCTGGCAGTCTGTCTGCCATGAGGCCCTGATCCTATACCCAAATTTATGCCAGGCTTAGGCAAGTCAAAATCCGAAAAAAATACATCGGACATCAATTTGTCATAATGCTGGCCAGTATGCACCAAACTGTATTTAATACTGCTTCGGTATTTTCTAAACGCCCTGATAAGAGGCATGATCTTCATAAAATTAGGCCGGGCCCCGGCAACCAGCATGATGTTAATCATATTACCACCTTATAATATTTGCCCGGCGTTTCAAATCCTGCCACCAATTAGTGTTTTTCATATACCATTGCGCGGTCAGCATTAACGCTTTATCAAAATCAAACAAAGGCCTCCAGCCCAGGGCTTTAATCTTTTTTGAATCCATAGCGTATCTGGTGTCGTGGCAAGGCCTGTCATTGACAAAACTAATCAACCGCTCGCCGCGGCCTATAATACGCAATATCTCTTTGGCTATATTTATGTTTTTTATTCTCCTGTCTCCTGATATATTATAAATATTTCCAGGACGGGCCTTGCGCATGACATAGTCAATTCCGGAACAATTATCAATTACATAAAGCCAGTCTCTTACATTCTTGCCTCTTCCATACACGGGCAGGGGCTTACCTTCTATAGCATTTGTTAAAAAAAGCGGTATCATTTTCTCCGGATACTGGTAGGGCCCGAAATTATTGGAACTCCTTGTTATGATAACAGGCAGGCCGTATGTCTTATGATATGAACGGCATAACAGATCCGCCGCCGCCTTACTTGCCGCGTAAGGCGAATTCGGCATCAGGGCATCTTCTTCCTTTGAAAAACCCTTCTTGACGTCTCCATACACTTCGTCGGTTGATATCTGGATAAACCTGCTGACCTTGCATTTAACGGCCGCCTCCAGCAATACCCTCACGCCGTTAACATTCGTTTTTATAAACCCCTCCGGATCTTTTATTGATCTGTCCACATGGCTCTCAGCGGCAAAGTTAACAATAACATCACAGCCTTTTGCCGCCGGAAATACGGCATCCATATCGCATATATCGGCTTTGATAAACCTATAGCCTTTACGCGAGCCGATATCGGCTAAATTATTCCGGTTTCCGCAATAGGTCAGTTTATCCAGATTGGTGATACTGCAGCCGCCGTATCTGGAAAACATATACCTGATAAAATTACTGCCTATAAAACCGGCTCCGCCTGTAACCAGGACGCGCATTATATTCTCCTAAAAAATATTTTTACCCGTAAACCGGGCGCGGGCCGCGGCATGGCCTGCGCGGATACGGAACTGTTCCCGATACGCTTCAAACCCTTATCATCTTTCCGCGCCATTAGGCTTATCATAATATTCGTTTAACGGAATGGATGACATAATCCATCTGCTGCCGCGTCAATTCAGGATATACAGGCAATGTGAATACCGTATCCGCGGCTTTTTCGGATTGGGGTAAATCGCCTTTTTTGTAACGCAAATAGGAAAAACACGGCTGGAGATGCAGTGGTATGGGATAGAACACGCGGGAATCAATTCCCATTGCCTGCAGGTGCTTAATAATCCTATCCCGCATAGAGCTATCCGCGGCACGAAGTATATATTGATGATATATGTGCGTGTTGGTAACCGGCACATACGGGAGCGCCAGGCATGTATCTTTAAGGGCCTTATTATAATATAAAGCGTTTTCCATTCTTTTTTTATTCCAGGAATCCATATACTTTAATTTCACGCGCAGGACAGCCGCCTGTATAGCGTCAAGCCTGTTATTGCGCCCGATATATATGTGCCTATATTTGTTAGCAGCCTCTGAACCCTGATTGCGCAAACGGTAAAGCTTGTCGGCAGTGTCTTTATCGCGCGCGAGTATCATGCCAGCGTCTCCGAATGCCCCAAGATTCTTCCCCGGAAAAAAACTTATACTGCCGCAATCACCCATAGTCCCGGCCTTAACGGATTTTACGCTAGAGCCTTTACCAGACACGCCTGGCATGTATTCAGCGCCAAAAGCCTGCGCCGTATCTTCAACAACCTTGATCCCGTTATCTTTTGCCAATTCAATAATAGGGGCCATATCAGCGCACTGGCCGTAAAGATGAACAGGCACGATTGCCTTTATCGCGTTAAGCCCTGGCTTCTTTTTTAAATGCGCCTCTAACGCCTTGGAATCCATGCAATATGTCTTTGGATCAATATCTATAAAAACAGGACTGGCCCCGGCATGGACAACGGCGCTTGCGGTGGCATAGTAAGTAAATGCCGGGCACAGGACAAGGTCTTCACGGCCTATATCAAGGGCCTGCAAGGACAGCGTGATGGCGTCCGTTCCGTTTGAAACACCGATAGCAAAATTCGCGGCAGTGTAATTAATTATATCCTGTTCAAGCGCTCTTACACTGTCTCCAAGTATAAAAGAACCCTTGTCAATGACATCGCCTATTGCCCTGTCTATTTCCTTCCTTATAGGGTCAATCTGTGCCTTCATATCCAAGGCAGGTATTTTCATATTAGCCTCTTATTTTACTAAAACCAAGCCTATGCCGGTCCGCCAGCCGGCATTAAAGCCTTTTCTTGTTAAATTTTTTTGCCGCGAGATTATTTGCTCTTAAAAGCGATTTAAATGTCCCCGAATCAGTCCAAAATCCGGTCAAGATGTCATAGTGCATAAGGCCTCTTTTGATATAGACATTGTTTACATCCGTAATCTCAAGCTCGCCTCTTTTTGAAGGCCTCAAGTCCTTTATTATATCAAACACCGAACCGTCATACATATAGATACCGGTTACCGCGTATTTGGTTTTCGGCTTGGCCGGTTTTTCGGTAATCCTTAGTATCTTGTTCCCGGATCTGGTAAATTCAACAACACCGAAACGCTGGGGATCAGAAACTTTTTTAATCATTATTCTCGCTCCCCGGCCCTGGGCCTTAAATTTGTCAACCGAACGGCTGATCGACTGCTCAATAATATTATCCCCAAGAATTACAACGATATTCCCGTTATCGGCAAAATCCCTCGCCAGCCTAAGGGCATCGGCAATGCCTCCCTCGCCTTTCTGGTAAGCATATTCTATGTGCTCCAGCCCGAGCTCCTTGCCGTCGCCTAAAAGCCTTAAAAAATCGCCGGCATTTTTTCCACCGGTCACAACCATGACGTCTTTAATCCCTGCCTGGACAAGCGTCTGTATCGGATAATATATCATCGGCTTATCCCATACAGGCAATAAATGTTTATTGGTAACGGCCGTCAGCGGATGCAAACGGCTGCCAAGGCCTCCTGCCAGAACAATCCCTTTTATCGGTAAACTCATATTATTTTTCCCAGTCATAATCTATATCATTATCACGATCATCAACCCGGAATTCATCAGGGTCGTTGTGGTTATAGGCATAGGTCACCGTATTTATGACAATAGCTTCTTTTCTGCTTATACATTTAAAACCGTGATAGACCCCTGGAGGTATACGCACCACCATGGGCTCGTCAAGGCTTATTTCATACTCTTCTATTTGACCCGATGTCGGGGAATCTTTACGCGCGTCATAAAGAACAAGCCGCATTTTTCCCGAAACGCAGGTAAACGAATCGTATTGTTTTTTATGCCAATGCCATGCCTTGACGATACCGGGAAAGGCGGTTGTCATATATACCTGCCCAAAACGGATAAACATTTCATCGTCATCGCGCAATATCTCCATAAGCCTGCCGCGTTTATCCGGTATAATCTTCAATTTTTTCACCCTGACGTCTTGTATCATATGCACCCCGCGGATATATCAATCGCTTGCCAGGCTTACGCGCGTCAAGCGGTACTCAACCCCTTGCTAATGAGCATGCCTAAAAATAAAAACCTTAATTTCTGCCTATACTGACATAAACAAAACCAAGCTTGCGCATCTCGGCCGGGTCAAACATGTTCCTGCCGTCAACAACAATAGGCCTCTTTAGTATACGGCGCACCTTGGCCCAATCAAGCTTTCCGAATACAGGCCATTCGGTGGCTATCACCAGGCAATCAGCGCCTTTTGCCGCCTCATAACTGTCTTTGCAAAAAGAAACACCCCTCAATTCCTGCCCAGCCTTACCCATTGCCTCCGGGTCAAACACGGAAATTCGGGCGTGTTCTTTCTTCAGCATATTTATTACATCAATGGCAGGAGACAGTCTTATATCGTCCGTGTTGGGTTTAAAAGAAAGCCCTAAAACCGCGTTCTTTTTTCCCTCAATATTCCACACCGCCCTTTTTATCTTTCTAAAGAAAAATTCCTTCTGCTGTTCGTTTCCCCTGCCGACAGCCTTTAAAAGCTCCGGATTGTATCCCAGCCGTTCCGAGGCATGGATAAACGCGGAAAGGTCTTTGGGAAAACAAAACCCGCCGTAACCTAAACTCGCTTTTAAAAAATCGCGGCCTATCCTTCTGTCCATGCCGATACCCTCGGCGACTTTATCAATATCAGCCTTTGAAAGATCGCATATCCTTGACAAGGAGTTTACAAAGGATATCTTCATGGCCAAAAAAGAATTGGAAGCGTGCTTAATAAGCTCTGCGCTTTTGATATCCGTGAATATTATTTTAGTTTTTATTGACCTGTATATAGCAGCCATGGTATTTTTAGCGCGTTCCGTCTCTGCCCCTATTACTATCCTGTCTGGGCGCATAAAATCGTTTATCGCCGTTCCCTCCCTTAAAAATTCGGGATTTGACGCGATATCAAATTTAGCCCGCCTTTTTTTGAACATGCTTATGGTGGATTGGACCCAGTCGCCTGTCGTAATGGGAACTGTTGACTTCTGCACTATTAGTTTATAAGAATTCATATTTCTGGCAATTATTTCAGCCACATTCTCAACCGCGCTTAGATCCGCTTCTCCTTTGGCCCTCGGAGGAGTTCCTACCGCGATAAAAATTACCTTTGACATTTTTATGCCATAGGCAATATCATCGGAAAAAACAAGCCTGCCGCGCTTGACATTTTTTAATACAAGCGCCGAAAGCCCGGGTTCGTATATAGGCATCTGGCCCTGCCTTAGCATATCTATCTTTGACTTATCATTATCAACACAAATCACATTGTGCCCTATTTCAGCCAGGCATGCGCCGGTGACCAGGCCCACATAACCTGTGCCGATTACGGCTATCCTTTCACTGCCTTGTGGTTTCATTATAATTCTTTCTCCTTTTATCCGGTTAACTGCCGCTCAATAATGCGCGGGGCTTATCATCAAAATGCGGATAGAGCCCCTTTTTTTTATAAATCACAACCTGCTTTATTCGCCTGATTGGGAGCCGCCTTTTGGCCTGTGATAGGTCTTGCCAAATTCAAACGGCACATCAGGGAAGGCTTTAAGCCTGAAAATAAACATGATCTCCTGCCCGCTGTCTTTTGTGACATTAAATCTAATATCCATTTCCCAGCAGTGTAAATCTTTTGTTATTACATACTCCTGTTCCTTAAGGCTCTTTATCTGTTTTTCACCGTTACGCGTGGCTAAAAAATCCAAATCCTGATAAACGCTAATCCGCCATCCGGGCAGTAAATCAAGCTTTGCCTGGGCTATCAAATTATTGGCGCCGGCCTGATAACTGTGGCCTATTCCCAAAGACGCCTTTTTGCCAAGATTAAAATCAATATTATTATTTATTTGCTTAAGCCATTCGTGATGAAAACGCAGGTGAGGGTCAATGATCGCGTCCGATGTGGCCGTAAGCCAGCTATAGGGCTTTAATTCCAACTTAGCGGTAAAATCCCCAAACCGGGAACCGCTGTCATAGTTAAAATCATATGTGGTATTGATAAGAAGCATGGCCAAGTCAACCGTCTCTTGTTTATCAGGCCCTCTCTTGGTCTGAAGTTTGTTTTCAAGGCCCAGACTTATGGAACTTTTCCTCTCCACGCCACCGCTTAACATGATACTGCTATCCTTCGTGGGCTTTGAGATATGCAAATAGCCGAACAATGGGGTCAAAATATGGCGCAGTTTGTTTAATTCCACGCCCAAAGGAGAGCCGCAAATATCAAACATCTTATAGAATTTGGTACTGATATCCACCCCGGTATAAGCGGCCCCGCTTATAATGGCTTTATCCATATCTATCCGCCTATCAAGAAAAGTCTGCTTTGTCCCCGCATATGGCGTAACCGAGAGAAAGCCAAGATTAGCCTGATAGGAAAGCTGGTTATACGTATCAAAAATATTAGCATGCTGGGAATCTTCTATACTGCCGGGGTCATCATCCGTATGCCTGGGATAAACCTTGTTCATGTTCGCGGCCCTAAAATCACCCTTATAATAAAACCTTGTGCTCCCAAGGCGTTGATTGTGTATATTAAGTTTGGCCTCTGGCAAAAGCTCTGTCATCTGGTCAAATCTATTGACCCGTTTTTGAGTCAAAAGGCTTGCTGTGCCAATTTTCATGTTATGCGCGGCAAGGATATAAGAAAGCGGGCGCTCATCTTTTTCGTAATCACGGTAAAAATAATCCTTCAGGACATTGTAGTCTTCATATTTATGCAATTCCGCCGTCACAAGCGTATTCGCAGAAGCCTGCCACTGATGCCTGGCGCGCATAATATATTTCTGCCGTTCCGTCGTAGGCTGTCCGTCGTCTTTATCGGTCCATTTGCTGTAAAAATGGTCTCTCTTCAACTGCCTTTCATTTATATAATAGCCAAAAAGGCTGCCTCTGCCAAAAAGCTGGGTATCGTATATATAATCAGCCCCCACGGCAAGATCCTTCTTTTCGCGGTAATCAATGTGTATATAACCTTTCTGATTAGGGCTAAGATTGTACCGCCACGCTGAAAGCAGGTAATACCCCCAATCACTGCTCTTGCCAGGGACAAGAGAGACATTGGGCATATCATCACCTAAGGGATGGCAATAATAAGGGATCCACATGACAGGTATATCAAGCCCTTTTTGCGACAACGGATTAATCCACGCCAGCGCGTTATATGTGTTAATCATTTTGCCCGGGTAGACATCAATCTTATCGGCAGTTATTTTCCAATGAGGTATCTCATGATCACAGGTAGTAATGAGGCTCTTTCTTACTATAAATTCGTCTTCGCTAACCCTATCCGCCTGCCTGCCCTTGACAAACCATGGTAAAACCTGTCCCGAAAAATCACTCACACAGCCCGTGCTGTTCTTGAAATCATATTTTATTGTTTCTCCTTTAAACACATCGTCACCCTGGCTAAGGGTAACATTGCCCTGGGCAAGGACATTATAGCTTTCCGCCCATACCGACACCTTGTCGCAGGTCAGCTCAATATCCTTATACTTTATTATAACGTTTCCCGTGCCGACAACTTTTTTTTCCGACTCAAAATATTCAACCTGATCTCCGTCGCACTCAATGGGATCTTCTTCGGCATAAATAACGCCGCAGATAAACGATATACCTGTGGCGGACCAGATAAACAGGGCCGACATGAACACCGGAACAATTATTTTCTTAATCACAATTTTGACCTTTTGCAAAAACGGTTGGATCCGCCAAGGTTTTGCCGGCGCGGGCCAAAAAACCATCCCGGATACGGCACGGCGGGAAGGCGCGCCTAAATTCGTTCTTCGGAGAAAACAAGCGAAGCGGCACCTGCAATGCCCGCATCCTCAATAAATCTGGCTCTTTTGATTTTAAGGTCTTTGGTAAAAACACTCATTGCCCGGCGATTTACGGTATTTTTAACAGGATCCAATAAAAGCCTGCCCGCCTTTGAAAGCCCGCCTCCTATGACAATAATCTCGGGGTTGAATGTGTTTACTATGCCTGCCAGTCCGATACCCAATCTTTCACCCGCTTTACGCCATACGTTCAGGCAGAACTTGTCTCCGGAGGAAGCCGCCCTGTCAATAAGTTCAGGGGTGATATTTGAATACCTGCCGCGGGCAAGCTTCAATAACCCAGATCTGGCCCCGCGCTTCAAATCCTTTACGGCATCTTTAACAATATAACTATTCCCAACAAAGGTTTCTATACAGCCATTGGAGCCGCAATTACATTTAGGCCCGTTTATATCTATACAAATGTGGCCCATCTCAACCGCTGAATAGCCTCTTCCCCTGAATATTTTGCCGTCTATGATTACAGCCGAGCCCACACCCGAACCCAGCGTTATACAAACCGCATTATCATAGCCTCTGGCCGCTCCCCATCGGGCCTCTCCGGCACAGGCCGCGTTCGCGTCATTATCCACATATACCGGCAGGCCAAGCCTCGCCTTCATAATATCACCGAGACGGACCATTTTCCAACCGTTTATATTTGTCAGGCTATGCACCACACCTTTACGATAATCAACGGGGCCGGGCACGCCTATGCCTATGCCTGATACGCGCGGAAAATACGGGGCCATAATATCTTTCGCGGCAAAGACCAACCTGTCTATAGGCCTGCCGCTTGAGGCATATTCCTTGCTTAAGAACGCGGCCTTGACAATGATATGTCCGCGGGCATCAAGCAGACCGACTTTCGTAAAAGTAGCGCCGAGGTCAATACCTACAGCCAAATCTTTTTTGTCCATAATCTTTATCCCGGACGGACGGCAATACGGCGGTCATTTCTTTCTGCCAAAACCGTACACAACCACCTTGTTCCTGCCCGAATCTTTCGCCTTATAGAGCATCTGATCGGCCCTGTCCATAAGCTGGTTAATTTCGTCAGCATCGTCAGGGTAAGTGGCAATACCTATGCTTATATTAACATCTATCTTTTCGTCATAGGCATTTATCCCCGAACTGCTTACAGCCTTGCGCAGTCTCTCGCCTACAATAAATGCCCCGTTTTTCGTGGTTTGGGGTAATAAGACGGAAAATTCCTCGCCTCCATACCTGCCCATAATATCTATCTCGCGCAAGCTGTTCTTGATTATTGAAGCGGTTTCACGTAAAATCACGTCTCCGACCAAATGACCGAATTTATCATTGCATTGTTTGAACCGGTCAATGTCTATCATGAGAAAAGACAATTTGGTGTTAAAATGCCTTGCCCTGGCAAGCTCTTCTTTAAGCCTCTCAAGAAAATGCCTGCGCACAAATGTATCCGTAAGGCCGTCAGTAATGGCAAGCTCCTGCACAAGCTCATAAAGCCTTATCCTCTCAAGAACAATAGCAAACTGGTGGCTCAATATTATAAACCTTATCATATCGGCAGACAAGGGCCCTTCAATTAAAAAAACCCCGTTTAACCTGTCGCCTGCCACAAGAGGAATGGCAATATATGTCTTTATCCCGTCCGGCAGGTTTATCGGTTCCGGAGAGGTCATATTGGCATCCCTGTCTATTAACAAAGGCCCTTTCCTGTCTTTCATATAATCGCATGCCGCTTCTTCATAATTACTTAATACGCAACCCGTATTTATATCTTGCTCCAGATCAAAAACTTTATCTATTTTAGGCTCTTTCTCCTTGAATGAAAATATGATTATTTTGCATTTCTGGAAATCAAAATACCCGGTTATTGATTTCCTCATACTTGCTATAAGCTCTTCAACCGTGTTCGCCGCAATCATCTCTTTAGGGGCCTGGTAAAGACTGATTATATCGTGGACCGCTTTTTCAAGATAAAGTTTCTGGCCTTTCAGTTCTTCATCAAGCTTGTAAAACGACCTGTACTCCTCCTTGACCACATTCAAGACCTTTTCCTTTATGCCAAGCAGGGCCATCGTGGAATACCTTAACAGCGCGCCGGCCAGCGATACGGACAGAATGAGAACAATTGTCTGCAGGACTTCAGACAATTGAACGTTTAAAAATAAAAAACACGCGCACATCAATATTGAGAAAATAACAATGGCGCATGCCTCAACAGCGGTAAAAAATAAAACTGCCGTTGAGGCGATAGCGGCGGAAAAACTAAAAACCGGCCCGAAAAATTGCCCGTTCGCTATAAACAACGCGCAGGCGATAAATAAAACGCATATTAATATAAAAGATATCAGGCAGCGCATATTTTATTGCGCCCTTCCTTTTTAGCCTTATATAAAAGAAAATCGGCATTTTTTAGTAGATCATCTTTATCTTTCATCTCATCGGAGTAAGAGCAGACCCCGGCAGATATAGTCACGCTTGTCTCCTCGCGCCTTAACACGAATTTATATCCCGCGACGTCCTGTCTGATTTTTTCGGCAAGCCCTGCCGCCTTACGCAATTCAAGCCCGGGCAGAATAATCAAGAATTCTTCTCCGCCATACCTTGTAATAAACCCTGCGTGTTTTTTCATGACCCCTTCTATAATATGAGCTACCCCCAACAGCACCTTATCCCCGGCGGAATGGCCGTATTTATCGTTATAATCCTTAAAATGATCAATATCAATCATGATAACCGAAAGCTGGCTTTTGTCGGAACAAGCCCTGTCCACTTCATCATAAAGAAGTGTTTTCATATGCCTGTGGATATAAAAACCCGTCAGGGAATCTCTCGTTGAGAGGTCTTCAGTATCTTTATACAGGCGCGCGTTGTTGATGGAGCCGGAGGCAAGGTCTGAAACGAAATCCAAAAGCCTTAAATCATCAAACGAATAAGAGCCCCTCTGCCTGCTATTCAACCGCAGTATACCTATTATCCGCGACTGATTGATAATAGGAACACTGATTAAAGACTTGAAATCCCGCTCGCCCGCCAGCGGCTTATAATCAAACCTAAAATCTTCGTTTATGTCCTCAACGCTCAAGGTCTGCCTCTCCTTGAATACCCATTTGTCAAAGATGTCCCCATTTTTGGACTTTATCTTGGGCATGGGCGAAGATTTTTTGGACGCAACCAGTGAAAGCCTCTGTCTGGCCTCATCAACGATAAACAACAGAGCGGCGTCTGAACCCGGTATTATGTCGTAAGCGGTATCTACCGCCAGTTTGTATATGTTTTCAAGCGATATCCTGGCGCTAAAGTCTTCTCCTGTTTCTCTAAGCCGCCGGTATCTGCCTAAGCGCCCAAAGAAAGCGTTATTCAGCCTTTCCGTCTTTTCCCAATCCGACCTGACTAGATTTGATGCCTCTTTTATTTTTTGCGCCGCAACCATCTTCTTTTCAGCTTTGCGCGTATTGCGAAGCGCGAAAAACCACACACCTAAGGCGATCAAAGCCAGCACGCCGGAATACACATTATATAACCGGCGCCCGGTCAAGGCCGAAAGCAAGACGATAGAAACAACCGTTATGGGAAGAATTATAAAAACGGCCGCGGGCGGCGACAACACAGGCAACAGGATAATGAAAATCCCGGCCGTAACCGCGATATACGGTATTATTGAACAAAGATATTCGGGGTTGCTCTCAAAAACAAAAAATCCCGCAAGGATAAGATAGGTTGTCAAAACTGCTAACAGAGCCAGTATGCCCAATATAATAATTCTAAGTTTTAGGGGATACATACGTAACTATAGAATAGTTTTTTCTGTTTTGGGGTCAAAAAAATGAGCCTTTTTCATGTCAAAAACCACGTCCATTTCCTGATTAACAGTAGGCTTGTTATGGCCTCCCACGCGCGCAACAAAGGTGTGTTTGCCCGTATTAAGATATAAATATACTTCGGCACCCATAGGCTCTACTACTTCGCAGGTAACCGAGATGGTATTTTCAGGCGACGCATACTGGACAAAGAGCTTATCGTAAATATCCTCCGGCCTTATTCCCATGGTCACTTCCCTGTCGCGGTAATTTCCAAGTTTATCACGCATCTCGTCGGCAATCTTGACCATGAAGTTACCCTCATTAAAAAACAGCCTGCCTTCAGAGTTGATTATTATGCCGTTCATGAAATTCATCGGAGGAGATCCTATAAAACCTGCCACAAATTTATTAACAGGCCTGTCGTAAAGCGCTATAGGATCGGCTATCTGGTGGATAACGCCGTCTTTCATCACGGCTATCCTCGTACCCATTGTCATGGCCTCTACCTGATCGTGGGTCACGTAGACCATGGTTGTTTGAAGCCTTATATGCAGTTTGCTTATCTCCACCCTCATCTGGCCTCTCAACTTAGCGTCAAGGTTGCTAAGGGGCTCGTCAAATAAAAATACAATAGGCTTTCTTACTATCGCCCTGCCTACGGCAACGCGCTGGCGTTCTCCCCCCGATAATGCCTTGGGCCTTTTATTCAAGTGCTTTGTAATTCCCAGTATCTCTGCCGCATCCCTGACCCTCTGCTCTATTTCGGCCCTTGAATACCTGCGCAATTTTAGGGCAAAAGCCATATTTTCATAAACAGTCATATGGGGATAAAGAGCGTAATTTTGGAATACCATTGCTATATTGCGGTCTTTCGGGGGCACCCCATTCACCCTTTTATCGCCTATATAAAGATCGCCTTCGGTAGGGTCTTCAAGCCCTGCTATCATCCTAAGTATGGTGGATTTGCCGCAGCCTGAAGGGCCTACAAGCACTAAGAATTCTTTGTTTTCTATTCCGAGGCTGACATTATTAACGGCAAGCACATTACCCGAATAAGTTTTGGAAATATTTCTTAAACATACCTGCGCCATTTTTTATCGCTCCTTTTTTGAATATTCTATCAATAATGACAGGGTATTTTTCATGTCTTTTCTGGATACTATAGCATCCACAAAACCGTGTTCCAGCAAGAATTCGGATTTTTGAAATCCCTGGGGAAGCTTTTGACGTATGGTTTGTTCAATAACTCGCGGTCCGGTGAAACCTATCAATGATTTAGGTTCGGCTATAATAATATCCCCCAACGAGGCAAAACTTGCCAGAATACCGGCCATAGTAGGATTCGTAAGTATGGATATGAAAAACCCGCCCGCCCTGTCCAGCCTGGATAAGGCCGCCGATGTCTTGGCCATCTGCATAAGCGAAAACATCCCTTCATACATCCTTGCCCCGCCGCCTGAACCTGATATGACGATTACCGGTATCTCTTCTTTTTGGGCAAGCTCAATAGCCCTTGTGATTTTTTCACCAACAACCGATCCCATAGAACCCATTATGAATCTTGAATCCGTAACGGCAAGAACAACGTCGTTGCCGTTAATCTTGCCCGTGCCGTAAACCGCCGCTTCTTTCAATCCCGTAAGCTCTGAATCCTGTTTCAATTTTTCTTTATACGTCTTCGGGCCCTGAAAATCAAGCGGGTCAACAGATGCCAGTCCGCTGTCCAGTTCCACAAAACTACCCTTGTCCAGCGTAATATCTATTCTCTTCTGTATGTTCAATACAAAATGATAGTTGCATTTCGCGCATACCATAAAATTCTCTTCAAGCGTCTTGTTGAATATGATTTCGCCGCAGTCTTCGCATTTAGTCCACAGGCCGTCGGGAAAATTGCTCTTCCTGATACCCCTGTTAGGATTCTTGTTGATTTGTTTATGTTTACTGAAAAACATGAGTGCTTTTCCCTTATGGCCCTTTTACCTGTTAAAAAATCAGCCTGTGCGATAAGCTTGGCGCCGGCTACGACAGGCCTAATAGTTCCTTTGCTTTATCAACAGCCGACGAAGCGTCCTGGGCATATCCGTCAGCTCCGATGTAGTCAGCGTATTCCTGTGTAACCGGAGCCCCGCCTATTATTGTTTTTATGCGGCCGTGCAAGCCCTTTTGCTTAAGCTTTTCCACTACCGTCTTCATGGAAGGCATGGACGTGGTAAGAAGAGATGACATCGCTATTAAAGACGCGTTGGAGGATAGTGCCTTGTCAATAAAAACATCCGCGGATACATCTATACCGATATCAATCGCGTTAAAACCCGCGCCTTTTAGCATCATGACAACCAGATTTTTACCTATGTCGTGGAGATCGCCTTTAACAGTCCCGATTACGATAGTCGCCTTAGGCTCAACCCCGGAGCTTGCCAAAAAAGGCTCTAATACCGTCAAGGCTGAATGCATGGCCTTGGCCGCTATCAAGACCTCCGGCACGAATATTTCATTCAGCTTGAATTTGGCTCCTACTCTTGACATCCCCGCTATCAAGCCGTTTTCTAATATATCCCTGGGCGACTCGCCTTCCGAGACCGCCTGGCTTACCAATCGCAATGTCAGGTTTATATTGCCGTCAAATACAGCGTCGTTTATCTTCTGCCAATCCAATTTCACATCCTTTTATAAGTATAAATTTAGGATATATAATAACATATAAAAATTTGCATGGCAACAAAAAATTAACAGCGGATACGATAACGGGCTAACTTGTGTAAATACCGGCCTAAACTACCGGGGTTTTAAACAGTTGACAAACCTTACCATGATTTAGTATACTTTAACCCAAAGCGGAAGTGGCGGAACTGGCAGACGCGCTAGCTTCAGGAGCTAGTGGGCACAACCCTTGGGGGTTCAACTCCCCCCTTCCGCACCATATTTTTTCGGTACAGTGCTCAAAAGAACCTGAAACGTGTTAATTATCTGCGCCAAAGGCAGATTTTTATTAATATATCCGATTGACCCCAATTTCATGGCCTTATTTATCAGATTATCATCATAACCGTAAGCTGTCAGCATGATTACCGGCAGGAGGGGGCATTTTTGTTTTATACGGGATAATACCTCTGTCCCGTCCATACCCGGCATTCCGATATCCAGTAAAACGATATCGGGTTTGACTCTATCAATCGCCGTTAAAGCGTCTGCCCCTGTGGAAACGGTTTCAATATCATAACCTTTTTTGGAAAAGAGGTCATTTAAGAACTCCCTGGCACCCTGTTCATCATCTACGGCAAGTATCTTTATACTGCAGGCCATAATATCCCTCCTTATGCGCTAAAAAGTCTTTGTATATTCATAAAAAAGCCGCGCGCCAAACCTTTAATGCCATGGTCCCAACTGGGCGCATACCGTCTTTTGCGAAAATAAATTAATAACAGAATTATGTAAAAAAAGCAAATTCCGTATTTTTAAAAACTACGCAAGATATTCTAAAGCCGCATCCAAAAATTATCCGGTATGTTTTGCAAATACAGCCTTCAGGACGCGGAGGCAGACAAAAAGATGTTTTATTTGGAAAAAATTTTTTTATAAAACGGCAGGTAATCTATTATGAGCTTTCCGTTTAGATGGTCTATCTCCTGCCCAAAGGCATGAGCAAGAAGGCCGCCGTTTACGTTCAACGCGCATCGCTTGCCTTTGTCGTCAAGCGCTGAAACAACAAGCTTTTTTTTTCTGCTTACCTTAACATATGTATTGGGCAGTGAAAGACAGCCTTCTTCCATCAGGGAAGTTCCTTCAGCTTTTATTATTTCAGGGTTTACCAGCTTCAAGAGCTCCTGGCCCGTGTCAATAACAATAACTCTGATATCCATGCCCACTTGAGAAGCAGCCAGGCCTACGCCATTGGCGGCATACATAGTCATGGCCATATCATCAAGCAGTTTTCGTATCTCGGTATTAACCACTTCCACTTTTCGGCATTTTTTACGCAAACATGGATCAGGGTATTTTATAATATTTAATATAGCCATTTAAAAATCAAGCCGTTTTTTAAGCGCGGCGTGCTCTTTCAAAAGCTCCTTGGGCAGGTCTCTGCCAAAAGCGTCTAAAAAATCTTTCTGGGATTCCAGCTCCTGCTTCCATTGAAGCGGATTTATTTCAAACAGCTCTTTGATGGCGCCGTCTTTGAGTTTAAGCCCCGATATATCCAAGTCTTTGGCATACGGTAAATATCCTATAGGGCTTTTCTTAGCCTTCGCATTACCATTACACCTATTAAGTATCCACTCCAGAACACGCAAATTTTCTCCATAACCAGGCCAGATAAAATTACCTTTGTTGTCCCGCCTGAACCAATTAGCGTGAAATATCCTCGGAGGTTTTGCCATCTTTTTCCCCATATCAAGCCAATGCTTAAAATATTTTGACATATTATAACCGCAGAATGGCAGCATTGCCATAGGATCGCGCCTTACCTCGCCTTGTTTGCCGTATTGGGCGGCCGTGCGTTCCGATGCCATGGTAGCGCCTAAATATACGCCATGCTGCCAATCAAACGATTCATATACGAGAGGGGCTACCTGCGCCCTTCGGCCGCCAAATATAATAGCTGATATGGGCACACCATGGTGCTGTTCCAAGCGGTATGATATGGATGGGCATTGAATAGCCGGCGCCGTAAATCTGCTGTTAGCATGGGCGCCTTTTAACACATTGCCTTCATCATCAAGCATGCCCGGATGCCACGGAAAACCTCTCCAGTCTATGCCTTCCTTCGGCTCCGGGTCATCGCCATCCTCCCACCAGACAGTATTATCGTTTCTTAAAAGCACGTTCGTAAATATAGTATTCTTGCTTATTGTCTCAACCGCGTTGGGATTTGTCTTCCTGTTAGTACCGGGAGCGACCCCAAAAAAACCCCATTCAGGGTTTATCGCCCAAAGGCGTCCGTCCGAATCCACCCTCATCCAGGCGATATCATCACCCACCGTCCATACCTTATACCCCTTTTTCTTCATTCCATCCGAGGGGACAAGCATAGCGAGATTTGTTTTGCCGCAAGCGCTGGGAAACGCGGCCGCTATATAATCTATGCGGCCATTCGGTTGTTCAATCCCCATTATTAGCATGTGTTCCGCCAACCAACCCTCCTTTTGGGCCTGATAGCTGGCTATACGAAGAGACAGGCATTTTTTGCCTAATAATACGTTACCGCCATAGCCCGAGCCAACGCTCCATATGGCATTATCCTGCGGTATATGCAGTATCATGCGGCGCTTAATGTCCAAGTCCGCTTTACCGTGCAGGCATTTTGTAAATACCCCGCTCTCTCCCAGCTGTTCCAAAACCTTATCGCCTACCCTGGTCATAATATACATATTGAGGACAACGTATATACTGTCAGTTATCTCAATACCTATTTTACTGAATTCCGAACCGATAGGGCCCATTGAAAAGGGGATTATATACATAGCGCGCCCTTTCATGGAACCGGATAATATCTTTGACGCTTTTGCGTAGGCCTCATCAGGCGGCATCCAGTTGTTCGTAGGGCCTGCCGCTTTACGGGTAGAAGTGCAAATAAACGTAAGGTTTTCGGTGCGCGCGACATCGTCTAAAGCAGTCCTGTGCAAAAGACAGCCGGGTAATTTTTTTTGGTTAAGCCGGATAAACTCTCCTGACGCCACCGCCTGGTCTTCAAGCTCTTTTTTCATCCGTTCCGAACCGTCAACCCAAACAATCGTATCCGGCTTACATAACTTCACGCATTCTTTGACCCAATTATTCAGCATTTTATGCTTAACCATTTAAGCCTCCAAAAAGAATCATATTATCATACAATAATATATATATTCACGCAATCAAAAATATGCATCCGGTAAAAATATTAGTAAAATCACAACGTTCGGAAAATGACCGGACGCGGGTATATCCGATCAAGGCCAAGATATATTTTTTGTTACCGGGCCAATAGACAAAGCGGACTATTTCATTTTAAAAACAGGCTTACGCAGCAGGAAAAAACAAAAAAATGACCTTAAGTAAAAATTTTCTTACGGGGTATGGACAGCAACAGCAACAGGCCGATCAAAAGACACGCATACCAGAGTATCGTAAACTGAAAAATCGCCTTCGGCGAGACAAACTCTATATATTGCCCTATGCCGGGATTGTTTTCAAAAGCAAAAAAACTCCTCCATATCCCGTTTACGATACCATGGCATATAATAGGCGCCAGCAAATTCCTGCTCTTAAGAAACAGAACCGCGAAGATAGAACCTGTAATAAAATTACCTATAAACAATATTATTATCTCATCCATACCGTTTCCGTCAAACAGGCTAAATGACGTGCGCCATAACGCGTAACAAACCGAAGAAATAATAATAGCGTGCGCCTCTGTCTTGTAAAGAAACTTTTGCATCAGATAGCCTCTAAATGCGGGCTCTTCGCATACGGCCTGAAAAAAAATTGATACAATCACCCAATACATGGAATTGGTAAAAACGATATTCCCAATTTTGTCGCCGGGCAAGACAAACGTCAATACTTTAAAATAACTGCCCAGGCCGAGCGTCAAGCCGGTTGCCGCCAGAGGAACAAATATCCCAAGGAACAAAAACCTAAGGCTTATTTTCATCCTGACAAACAGATGGTAATGGATTATGGCCCCTGCAAGCAAAACGTTTATAATAACCGGGTCCCAGCCGTTAAAAGATATCTGCCCCGTATGCATGCCCCATACAAGGATAAATTCAAACATCAAAAAAGAGCTTATCCAGCCGTATGCCTTAAGTTTTCTATAAGGATAACTTTTGGAATACAGCCACAATATAGGTTTTTTATCGCAGAGAGATTGGAATAAAAATGCCGTCAGGCCGGCAAAAAAAGGCAAAAACATGACCAGGGTCTTATGGCCTGCCCTGATTGCGGACACGTTAACCCAAAGTGCCAGCATTAACAAGCACAATATAAAATAAACCGGATTTACACCCTTATCACGCAAATTAACAGCCATTATGAACAGTCCCCTCCGTTACCTTGGCCGATCAAGACTCACTCTATCTTTGAAAGTTCCGCTTTTGTAATGGAACTTACCATGGAGGCATCGGCGGCGCCTTTTGTCTTAGACAACACACACTTGATAACATTACCCATATCCTTAACGGAAGCCGCCTTGACTTCGGCCATAGATTCCTTGACAATAAGCAGCAGCTCCTCCATACTTAACGATTTAGGCAGGTAAACGGACAGTATGTTTATCTCCAATTGCTCTTTTTCCACCAAATCCATGCGATTGCCCTGACGAAAACCCTCTATAGAATCCCTTCTCTGTTTAATCTGTCTCTTGATAACGGATATGACGTCTTCATCATCAAGCTCTTTTCTTTTTTCAATAGAAAGGTTCTGCATGGCGGATTTAAGGAACCTTAACGTTGACACTGTCGCGGCATCCCTGTTTTTTAAGGCGTTTTTCAAGTCGCTATCTATCCTGTCTTTAAGCATATTTCCTCCATTGGCATAACAAAAACTGTTTTAAAACAAAATACATCCGAAATATTTTCCGTAACGCGGTCAAATATGCCTTAAATTTATATTATATAGACATATGCGCCGCGGTGTCAAGACATTACGCCGCATCGCGGTGATCTGCGGTTTTTGCAATCGCCCGGTATACGATAAACCAGAAACCCTCTAAAATATCAAGCTAATTTCCGGGCTTTATACTTTTTTAAATATACCATAAGTATCATAACTGCCGAAGGCGTAATGCCTGATATACGCGACGCCTGTCCGAGCGAAACGGGCCTTATCCTTTGCAATTTCTGGATAATTTCCGAGGAAAGCCCGGGTATGTTCATATAGTCAAGTTCAGAGGGTAAATTTATCTTTTCAATATCTTGCATCTTTTTAACGCATATCTGCTGCCTGTTTATAAAACCTTCGTATTTTATTACCGTCTCTATTACCGCTTCATGCGCCGGGGGAATGCCGTCGGGCGAAAGATTAAGTTCCTTTATATGAAAATATCTTATCTGCGGACGGCGTAATAATTCCAAGGCTGATATCGGTTTTTTAAGCTCCGGCATACCAAGTCCTTCCAGCAGACCATTAATCCTCTCCCCGGGAAATACCCTTTTGCGGGAGAGGCAATCCACCGCGTTTTTTATCAGCCTGTCTTTTTCCTGCGACTCGGCAAGTTCCTGTTGCAAGACAAGGCCCAGCCTGTGGCCATAATGCCTAAGGCGCACATCGGCGTTGTCTTCACGCAGTAAAAGCCTGTATTCCGCCCTGGACGTAAACATGCGATAAGGTTCATCCGTACCTTTTGTAACCAGATCATCTATCAAAACACCTATATAACTCTCTTGCCTTGACAGTATCAACGGGCTTTTATTCTCTATTTTAAGAACGGCATTTATCCCGGCCATAAGCCCCTGGGCAGCAGCCTCTTCATAACCGGTGGTACCGTTTATCTGGCCTGCCAGAAAAAGATTCGGCATTTTTTTTACCTGTAAAGTCGGCATAAGTTCCGTGGGCTGGACAAATTCATATTCTATGCCATAACCGGGCATCACAATTTTTGCCGCTTCCAGACCCTTTATAGAATGCAAAATATCCTCCTGAACATCAAGCGGCAGGCTTGTTGATAAACCGTTTGGATAATACCAATCCGTGTCAAGGCCTTCCGGTTCCAAAAACACGTGGTGTGACGACCTCTGCGGAAATTTGACCACCTTGTCCTCAATGGACGGGCAATACCTGACCCCTTTAGATTTTATAATGCCGGTAAAAAGCGGTGAACGAGTCAGATTTTTTCTTATTATATCATGCGTCCTCTGATTGGTATGGGTCATGTGGCAGACAATCCTGTTGACAGGACTGTTCTTTGTTGAAAAAGAAAACGCAACAGGTTGCTCATCTCCATATTGCGGCGTCAGTCCGGAAAAATCTATGCTGTCTTTTTTGACGCGCGGAGTTGTTCCTGTTTTAAGCGTTGCTATCTCAAGGCCAAGCTTCTTTAATGACAGGCTTAATTCTATTGATGCCGGTTCCTTATAGCATCCGCCTGCTTCATGGTCAAGGCCGATATGTATAATACCGTTTAAAAATGTCCCCGGAGTCAGGATGACTGCGCCGGCAGAAATTGACCCGGAACAGGCAGTCCGTACCAGGCATGTTTTGCCGCCGTCAAATGAAAGAGCGCATGCCTCATCCTCTATTATAATAAGGTTTTTTTCTGAACAAAGCTTACCGCTCATGTATTCAGAATACCTGTGCCTGTCAACCTGAACCCTGGAAGACCACACGGCGGGCCCGTGGCTTTTATTCAAGATTTTAAAATGGATGCCGGCAAAATCAGCCGCTTTTGCCATCTCGCCTCCCAGAGCGTCTATTTCCTTAACAAGCTGTCCTTTGCCAACGCCTCCTATGGAAGGATTGCACGGCATATAGGCCATCCTGGCCTTGTTCATTGTAAGCAAAAGGCTTTTATGCCCCATGCGCGCGCATACCAAGGCCGCCTCTGCGCCGGCATGGCCGGCACCTATAACAATTATATCGTATCGCGTCATATTCTGCCAAAAAGGGGCATATCCTTAAAGCATAAATGCCTTGGAATACGCCCCAACCATCCATACGTGCCTGTGAACCCGCGTTCGTTTTATCCGACCCTTTGCGCCAGAATAATTGCCTCAGCTATATCCCGCATCGGCCGGCGCGTATTCATCGCCAGTTTTTGTATCCTGGAAAACGCTTCGTCTTCGCTGCAGGCCTGTGTTTTCATTAATATTCCCTTTGCCCGCTCAATTGCCTTACGCGAGGCAAGCTCCTCCTGGATGATCTTAGTTTTTATCAAAAGCTGTGAATTTTCTATTACCACGGCCGCCTGGCTGGCAACAGTGGCAAGTATCCTTATCTCCGACTCGGTAAAATCATGCTCCTGCGAAGTATATAAATTTAAAACACCTATTATCTTATTTTTTACCTTAAGCGGGACACATAAAAGCGAACAAAGGCCTTCTTTCTTGGCTATCTCCACATTATTGTATCTGGGGTCATTTCTCACATCCCTTGAGATAACAGGCACACCCGAAAGCGCCACTTTACCTGCTATGCCTTCGCCTAAAGACAGGTCGGGCTTTTTGTTATACGCCTCGCTTACCGACTGGGTTGCCTTAACGGACAATTTGCCTTTTTCCTCGTCTATAAGCAAGAGCGAACATATCTTTGAGCTCATCACCTCGGCCGTTACGGTTACTATGAGCTTAAGGATATCTTCAAGATACAGATTAGACGCTATCGCTTCGCTGATCCTGGAAATAGTCTCTATCTGTTTCTTGTAAGACAGGCTTTTGGGCTTTCTTTTCTTAGGTCTCTTATCCATATGCTTTTTTAAAAAACGCTTAAAGGGTTGTCTGCATGGCGCGGGGCGGACACGCGGAAACGCATAATTCGCAGGCTATACATTTTTCAATATCAAATATCACTTCCATGGTGTTTCTGTCCACATAAAGCGCTCCTGTCGGGCATACCGCAACGCAGGCGCCGCAATGGGTGCATCTCTTGTCGTTTCTGCGCACATCCCTGCTCAATGTTTCAATTTTAATCCCTTGTTCCTGCAAAAATTTAATCCCCTGGGCATACTCCTTGTCTTTGCCGCTAAGTTCAAGTACCATGCGCCCGTTTTCATTCGGCGTAATCTTTGCCTGCAATATGTTGAAAACCAGATTATAATCTTTGACGAGATGGTAGGCAATAGGCTTGTCTATAAGTTGAGGCGGAAAATATAAAACTATCCTTTTCTTTTTCATTTTTTTCGCTTTTTTTTAAAAAAGTTATTTTTAAATTTACACGTCTAATTTATTATAGCAAAATACGGGTAAATAGCAAGTAATTTACTCTGGCAAAAAATAAACGCCTATTCCCGGTAAAGCATTATCAAGAACACTTAAACGTCCGGACAAATAGCCCGAAGCTCAAGCCGCGCCGCTTACAGAGCTAGTGCGCAAGTCTTATATTGCCCCAGGCGCCTAATTTGTCGTTTATGACGATCAGTATGCCTGTAATACCCTTTAGCGACTTGCCGTATCTTATAACACTGCCGATATCTTTTTCCGACTTGACCTTATTGCACAAGGCCGTGGCGCAGGCGTCAGCCAGGGATGCCGAAGGCGATACCACGACGACCGCGTCCGCTTTGCCAAAACTCAAGCTATGCCCTACGGTCGCGCTGGATGTGCATATACCGCACGGGGTATCTTCAGGTTCTATCCTGATAACTAATTTATCTTTAAAAGCTGACGCGGGCCCGGCATATATTCCTATTGTCCGGCTTTTTGACGACAGCATAAAAATATCTCCGCCATTTTCTACAATAACCTGACAGCTTAAACGCAAAAGCCTTTTACCCGCGGTCTCTGCCACCGCTCCCGCTACCGAGGCCATGGGGCCTACGCCGCAATGCCATGAAGCTTTTACCATATTTTTTATAACAGCGGGGGCATCTTTACCGCACAAAACAGGTTTTAATGACGTGGCAAATATATTATTAGCCTGTATGTATTTTTTAATGTCCGAGCGAAGCCCAATAATAATGTCAACCGCCTCTTCCGACAGATCTTGACAAGCGCTGATAAAAACATCGGTTTCGTCTATCGCAACCCTAAAATTCACAAGATCGTCAGAGGCGATCCTGTTCCTATATATGCGAGGCTGATACTGATTGTATGGATATATTTTAGGCATGCTTAAGAATAGCTAATACCAGATACACCTAACCGGTGTCAGCAATGCGGGCAGGTTTATTTAATAGCTGCGGGCTTGCCCATAACAATTCTAACGTGATGGCGTTTTTCATCACCAAAAGCAGCGATTATATTAGACTTCTGCTTTTTGCCATCCACGGTAACCTCTGCTATTCCCGATGACATATACCTGGGGTTTAAAACCTCTATCGTATAATAGGCATTACGGAATGTCCGTTTTACCTTGAAAAGTTTCCATCTGTTAGGTATGCATGGGGATATCAGCAGGCCCTCGGGCACAGGCCTTATGCCAAGTATTTGCTCAACCATGACCTTGAACATCCAATATCCGCCTCTGTTATACCATGAATTCTCTGCCCTGCCGCTTGTGCGCGCTTTGGGGCCGTCAATATATTCACACGAAACAAAAGGCTCAAGCTTGTATATATCAGACCTATGCGATCTGTCAACAGGGTCTATCTTGGTATATATGTTCCAGGCGTTATTGCCGTTGCCAAGAAGAGTCTCGGCCCAAATGGCCCAGCACGACGATTCTATGCTGACCCCGCCGTTCTGCATTAAAGAACCGGGCAGCCTGCTGATTGTACCCGACTCTTTATCATATTCCTTATAACACGGAGATACTGTTACAGGGCCATGGTCTTTGTAAAGTTGGTCTTTTGCCGTGCCCATAATAGAAGCGGCGTCATCCGGCGACAGGCACAACCCTGATATCACGGCCCATGTCTGCGTGTCAAGAAAAAGCCGGGCATCTTTGCCTTTTGAAACCCCTATCCCTTCTCCGCTGGCGGAAACAGCGCCGATAAATCTGTCCTTATCAAAAAAAGACTTTCTTATTTTTTCAACCAGCCTTTTATGCCTGATTTCATAATCAGAGGCCAATTGCCGTTCTTTTTTTGCCCGGCATAACTGTATAAACTGGGGTAACAGGTATATTAAAAACTGGGCAAGCCAGACTGATTCGCATCTGCCCGAATCAGATATGGAATCCAGAGCATCCATATGGTCTCCGGGATATATCGGAAAAAGCCCCCGCTTGCTTGATGACTCCAACGCCCTTTCAACCGCGATTCTGCAATGGGTAAAAATACTTTTTTTAGGGCTGTCCTGAAATTTGGCATCTTCATCAAGAAAAGATATCTCATTTGTCTCTTTTATATATTCGCACACGGCATACGCCAACCAGAGAGGCGCCTCAACAGAATCCGATCTTGTTCCCTTGCGGCTCCTAATGTCCCAACTGCCTACAACAGAACCGTTCTCAAATTGCATTTCAGCGCAATCCAGCAGAAGCTGACGCAGGTACTTCGGATGAACGGAAAGCAGGGTCAATCCGTTTATGATATTGTCTTTGAATAAGGCCCTGCCGGAAGGATTATATACCGACCCCGAGGCTGACAAACCCGCGGATATAGACTGATACCTGAACCATTTGTTCGTCAATATGTTCGCGCCTTCATCAGGCGTGGTTATATTAAGGCTTGAAAACCTTACAGTCCACCTGTGCCCCATTCTTGAAAATTCTTCTTCAACATTTTTGATATTTTTATATTTTTTTATAATCCTCTCCGCGTCCGCCCTTTGGGCGCATTTGCCCAGAGTAAATATAAACTCTTCTTCCCCGTTAGGGGCAAGCTCTATCTCCATGTGCAATGAAGCTGCGGGATCATTATAACGGCCCTGTTCATTAAAACACATGCCTTTTTCCACACATCTTGGCCTTGACACATCCCTATAAGAGCCGAGAAAAAAATCTCTGCCGCAGGTAAACGTCTGGACCTTGCCGTTTACCGAATGAAAAGCGTATTCGCCGTTAGGGGCCTTTGCCAATACGGCCGAAAGGGCCTCGTCATATATCGTATCTACAAAAAATTTATCATACTCTCTATTGCCCGAAGGAGCGCCAAAATCCCATTCCAGATAACTGAACACGCTCAAAAACCGCACCTGTTGCGTCACATTCTTTATCCTCATTTGCCATACCTCAACAGGCTCATCCGGACTTACGTAATAAATAAGGCTTGAAATTATACCATTATTTTTTGAACTGATATTAGTATAACCTATTCCGTGCCTTACTTCGTAGAATTCCGGATTTTTGCACACCGGCTTCCACGCGGCAGACCAGTAATCCTGGCTTTGGTTATCCCTTATATAAATGAATTTTCCGAAATTTTCGCTGATATTATCCTGGCGCCATCTTGTTATCCTGTTGGAAAGGCCTGCCTGAAAACTCATGCCACAGCCTGATTGGGATATCATCATCCCATAGTCGCCGTTAGTAAGTATGTTTGACCAGGGGGCCGGAGTTTCGGGCGTATTGACCACAAATTCTGACCCATCAAATAAAAAGAACCCGTATCTGGTGCGGAATATTTCTTTTATGCGTCCTAACGGCAGCAACAGCTTTGCCATGGGCTTTTCTTTCTTCGTTTTTTTTGGCGCCGGCAGGGATTTGCCTGTATTTTTTTTGACAATTCCCGCCTGCTTTTTCTTGGATGGTTTTTTCATGTTTTTTTTATGTTTTATAGTTTTTTTCTTTGCAGCCCTGGAATGTTTTTCTTTCTTCGGCATGTTTCCTCCCGTATGCGGCGGCTGCAAACACGCGGGCGCAGTCTCCGCAATGATATCAAACGATTAAATTACTATATTCACCAATTTTTTAGCAACAACAATGACCTTTTTCGCGCAAGCAGATCCCATGCATCGGCCAATCTTGCTATCAGCCAATGCGGCGGCCCCAACCTGATCTTCAGATGCCGTGTCATTGATTTCAATTTTAGACCGCAGTTTTCCGTTAATCATTACAGCAATCGTAAGGGTCTCTTCCCTGGTCTTGGAATCATCAAAAACCGGCCATGGGTGGTTAAAAACGCTCGGCCTGTTACCAAGCCTCTGCCACAGCTCTTCAGCTATGTGCGGCACAAAAGGCGATAACAAAAGAACAATACTGGTAATAACGTCTTTGAAATAATATGTATCGCCGTTTTCCACGGCGAAATGAGCATCATTGGCAAGCTCCATAACAGCGCTTATGGCCGTATTGAACTTAAAATCCACTTCCATGTCTTTTGTAACCTTTTTTATCGTCTGATGCATCTTGCACTCAAGCCTCTTGTCACCCGGTCCGGGATTATTTTTTACAGGCGCGATACCGGCGCCTGTCTGCGATACCAATTTCCATAGGCGCCCTAAAAACCTGTAAGCGCCCTCCACCGCCCTGTCATTCCATTCGGCGTCTTTTTCAGGCGGGCCTATAAACAAAGTGTAGAGTCTGACCGTATCCGCGCCATAATTTATGACTAACTCATCAGGGGAGACAACATTTCCTTTTGATTTTGACATCTTAGCCCCGTCTTTTATTATCATGCCTTGTGTAAACAACGCCTTAAAGGGCTCCTTAAAACCAATGTGTCCGAGATCGGCCAAAACCTTGGTGATAAACCTGGAATATAATAAATGCAGTATTGCGTGCTCTACGCCGCCGATATACTGGTCAACCGGAAGCCATCTGTCAACAATGTCCTTATCAAAAGCGCCCTCTTCGTTTTTAGGCGACAGATAGCGCAAAAAATACCAGCTTGAATCAACAAAAGTATCCATTGTGTCAACCTCGCGCCGGGCATTGCCGCCGCACTTGGGGCACTTTGTATTTACGAAATCCTTGATGCCGGCCAGTGGCGATTCGCCATAAGGCTTGAATTCCACCTTGTCTGGAAGTAATACGGGCAAGTCTTTTTTTGGAACAGCCACAATACCGCATTTACTGCAATAAACAATGGGTATAGGGGCTCCCCAATAACGCTGTCTTGATATCAGCCAATCCCTTAATTTATAATGAACAGACCTGCGCCCCATGCCTTCAGCCTCCATCCAGTCGGCAATTTTGACAGCAGCCGCCTTGTTAGGCAAAGCGTTAAACTGACCGGAATTAACCATGACTCCGTCTTCAACATACGCGGCATTCATATCTTTTCCCGCGATCCCGGGCGCGAGCGGGTTATCTATGACAACCTTTACCTCCAAATGATATTTTCTTGCGAAATCAAAATCTCTTTGGTCGTGCGCGGGCACAGCCATAACAGCCCCCGTGCCGTATTCCATAAGCACATAATTAGCCATCCAAAGAGGTATCCTTTTTTTATTAACAGGGTTGATAACATAATGGCCTGTAAATATTCCTTTCTTTTCCGCCTCATCCGCAAATCGCGACACCCTGGATTCTGCCCTTGCCGAAGCTATGAATTCCAGAATCTCCTCTTTTTTGCCGCTGTTTTCAACCAACCTTGCCAAATCCGGATGCTCGGGAGCAATCACCATATACGTGGCGCCAAAAATAGTATCAACTCTCGTAGTAAAACAGGTAATGTTAAAGCCCGCGCCGTCAACCGGAAAATCAATATTTATACCCGCGCTCCTGCCTATCCAATTGGCCTGCATTGTCTTGACCCTTTCAGGCCAGGACGCCAGGCCTGCCAGGTCATCTAAAAGCTTCTGGGCATAATCCGTTATCTTAAAAAACCACTGCTCCAGGTCTTTATCCACAACCCTGCTGTCGCAACGCTCGCAAAGGCCGCCTACCACCTGCTCATTGGCAAGCACGGTATTGCATGAAGGGCACCAGTTTACGGACGCCTTTTTTTTATAGGCAAGCCCTTTATTAAATAATTCCAGAAATATCCACTGCGTCCATTTATAGTAATCGGGCAGGCATGACGTTATCTCACGCTTCCAGTCATAACCCGCGCCCCAGCGGGAAAGCTGCCTCTTCATGGCGGCAATATTATTAAGTGTTGACTCCTTCGGGTGCACCCCGCCCTTAATAGCGGCATTTTCAGCCGGAAGGCCGAAGGCATCCCAGCCCATCGGAGAAAGCACATTATAACCTTTCATGATCTTGTATCGGGCTATGGCATCGCCTATAATATAATTTCTGCCGTGTCCGACATGCAGTTTGCCGGAAGGATAAGGGAACATCACAAGGCAATAATATTTTTCCCTGGCATCCTTTGGATCCATGCGAAAAAGGCCCATCTTAAGCCAATAATCCTGCCATTTTTTTTCAATATCATCAAAGGGATATAACTTTTCACTCATATCATTTCTTTCCGGGCAGGCCTATGCCGATTTGCGTTAAGAGAAACAGGCGAAAATAAAGGTAAACAAAAACTTAGACAAGTTGAACATTGACAATACAAGCTATTAATGTTATAATTTTTTCCCATATGGGGCTGTAGCTCAGCTGGGAGAGCGCTTGCATGGCATGCAAGAGGTCAGGGGTTCAATCCCCCTCAGCTCCACCAAGCCATACCAACTGCCTTTTATCCGCTATATTAAGACATAATATATAAAAAGTCAAGGCATAATAGAGGCCGTTTTATTCAAAATGGATGTTTTTTTACGTAATGTATTAGTATTAAACACTTTACAATAAATATTCAATATAATACCCGCTATCTGCCTTATATGTTCAGCGTATAAAGGAAAAAATTGATCGCTTATCGCGTAAAAGGGACTGATAGGGCGCCATTAATTAGCTTGACTTGCCAAACGAGTAAATATAAAATATCATCTAATAAACCATTGCCGAGATGGCGGAACTGGCATACGCGTCGGTCTCAAAAACCGATGATCGCAAGGTCATGTGGGTTCAATTCCCACTCTCGGCACCATATATCACTTTGAATTTTTTCAGCGCGCCAAATTAACAGACAGGCATTTTAATATGATTATGAAATCGCGAAAAACATTCTGCTCGTAAAAATGGGGGAACCAATGAAAAAGAAAATACTGGGCATGATTGGCACGTTGGAGATAGAGCTCAAAGGCACCGATGACATTGCCATACTTGAGCTTTCCGGACAGATAGACAGCTACACGGCCGAGGTTATCACGAATATCATAGACTCCCATATAAATAAAGGCAATCTCAAGATCATAGCGGACCTGACCAATATTGATTACCTTGACAGCGCCGGATTAGGCGCTTTCATAAACGCTAAAACCAGGCTTGGGACAAATAAAGGCGAGCTCCGGCTGGTAGGGCTTAAGGGAAAAGCGAAAGAGGTTTTTGACATGGCTTGCCTTACAGATTTTTTCAAGATATTTGAAAGCCGCGAACAGGCATTTGAGAATTTTTAAAATTTCGCTCTCATACCGGCCAAATACTGCCTGCCTGGCATCAGGCTATCCGTTATATCCCAATACGTCTTATTAAATACGTTGTCAACCGCGAAAAACAGGCTTATATTACGGTTCAAATCATAGTTCATGTTACAATTTGTCAAAAAATAATTGTTATAGTCTTTTTTGTTCTTATAAATTATATCCACGGTCTGGACGCCGAAAGGCAGGAACAATTGCGCCATGGCAAACAATTTGTGCTCATCGCGGCCTGTAACGTATCTGGAAATAAAATCTCTTGAGTTTATGATATCAGAGCCGGAATAGGAATATCCTGTTTTAATTTTCAGACAACCGGCAATAAAAGCGCTGGCGGCCCCTTCAAAACCAAGCGTCCTTACTTTCGCTATATTTTCCGCCCGGAAGACCTGATCCGAGACATCATATTTGACCCAGTCTATCATATTATCCGTGTGCCTGTTAAAAACCGTCAGGGACAAATCCATATTGCCCTTGGCGGCAGTAATGTCAAAACCGGCCTCATAATTTATTGCGCTTTCCGGAGACAGGTTCCTGTTGCCGGAGCTTACCGCGTCTTCATAGTATAATTGCGTATAATCAGCGGGCATTAAAGACCTTGATACGGCGGCCCTGAATTTAATAAAATTATAAGGCCTTATATATATGCCTGCCTGCGGCAGGATACGGGTATTAAAATCCGAATAGCTATCCACGCGGGCGGATAAATCAAAACCTGCCGCGGGATTGTGGTGGACCTTCCACGACAAGGCGTAAGAAGCGCGAAGACGAGAATCTTTGACAAGCCTTGTGCTCTTAATAGACTGGTTGCAAATATCAATTAAAAAACCAAGCTCACCCGCAGTATCAAAGCCTATCTCCGCTTCAACCATGGCCCCTGAAACCTTCGTAATGTGACGATTAATATAGAAATCCTGGCGTCTTATATCAAGCATAAATTTATCGTGATGCCGCCTGTAATACAGGTTGGGCCGGACAGTAAGATTTCCAATTTGGGCGCTGGACTGCCAGTTTAAAAAA
Source organism: Candidatus Omnitrophota bacterium (assembly GCA_028716165.1). Classification (NCBI taxonomy): domain Bacteria; kingdom Pseudomonadati; phylum Candidatus Omnitrophota; species Candidatus Omnitrophota bacterium. Next base: position 61,294 of record JAQUQI010000004.1, on the reverse strand, counting down.
AGCGTGTCCGTCCATTCCCGCGAATCATATGGAACGTAAAAGTTGGATGCGCCGTATTCTTTCTCGCCATACCCTGCCAGGGCATAATTGGATACCTTATCTCCAAACGGAAATGCCGCCGAAGACGAGACCGCAAATTGTTTATAATCAGTGCCTTGCCTATAACCTTCGGAAGATGACTGCTCTGCCGCGACATTTACGCCCTTGTCCTCTTTGGCAAAACAGGAATATACGCCGGTATTTTCTGCGCAATCTGAACCGCGGCCAAAAAACACCCAAGACTGCGTGTCCCGGGGCCTTCTGGCCTTGATATTTACCGATCCGCCTATTCCGCTCTGGGCCCAGGGCTTAGTTGACTGGCCTTTTACTATCTCTATATTTTCTACGGCAAATTGCGGGAGAGGCAGGTCAAGGTTGTGATGGCTGGTTTGCGGATCGTTTACCGTCACCCCGTTTATCGCCACTGACACCTGGCCTGCGCCGCACCCTCTTATGCTCATATCTGATTGTATACCCGATACCCCGCGCCTTGATATGTCAACACCGGGTTCCGTATCCAGTAAAATATCTATGCTACTCGTTTCGCGCCAAGAACGGTTTATAATGTCTTCATCTCTGGAAGGGTTTTCGTGGGTTATATTCTCGCCCGGCTGGATATAAACCGTTATAGGTTCAAGTTCAATATCCGCGCAGACGCAAGGGCATGAAAAGGCGAAAACCGAAGACAGGCACGCGGTAATAAATAAAAACACCCTAAATGAATATAGATACGCCATGAAGGCATTATAAACAAGGCAATGAAATTGTCAACTCAAATATAAATATTGGTTTACATTATTCGTATAAAATTCGCTAAACAAAATACAGATCACATGGATGAATGCTAAAGACAGTGTCTACCCTTTGACCTTTATAACCATAATGGTAATATCGTCATGCTGCGGGGCCCTCTTACGAAAACGCAGAATATCGCTATATATATTCTCGGTGATTTCTTTCGCGGTCAAACTTTTATACCTTGATACGCTGTCCTTGAGCCTGTCCTCGCCGAATTCTTCTTTGGCCGCGTTACGCGCCTCTGTAACTCCGTCGGTATAAATTACAAACACATCCCCCGGCGCCATGGGAATTTCTCGCATGGAAAATTCTATTCCATCCATAACTCCCAGCGCCATACCGCTATGCGCCTCTATCAATACCGTTTTTGACGAGCGTCTTGCATGAACTACAGGCAAATGTCCGGCATCAACGATAGAAAGCTTCATATGTTTCGCATTAATATTAATATACGTCAGGGTCACAAAAAGCCCCGATGTAGATTCCGTAGCTATCTGGTTATTAAGCGATGTAACTACCTTTACAGGATCCGGCTCGGTTTTGGCATGAAACCTGAAATTACTAACAGTCATGGCCATAAACAGCGCCGCGGGCACACCCTTTCCGGAAACATCTCCAATCATTACCCCGAGGCTCTGGTCATCGTTTGTCACAAAATCATAAAGATCGCCTCCTATAGACTTGGCGGGCTCCATCTTAAACGATATGTCAACAATGTCCGATTCGGGAGGGGATTGCCTTAAAAAACTCTGTTGTATCCGTTTCGCTATATTAAGATCCCTCTGCATGAGGACTCTTTTATTCTGCTCAAGTATGTACTGGTAAAAAGTACACGAAATATAAACCGCGGCAATAAGTATAAGCGGGTAAAACAGGTCTATCCATATATTTAAAAAAGCGAACAAAGCAAACGACACGGCGATAAATCCCGTGACAATACAAAAAGCCGATAATACTTCCAGCAGTGGTTTTAATTTGAATACAGCGGCCGCGACAAGCGCTGATAAAATAATCAATATAAGTATATTAACAAGCGGGCTGGCCCTTAGGATAAAGTTCTTCAGCAGTATCGTATTAATCAAATTGGCGTGAAGACCGACCATAGGATAGCGTTGCTGCAACGGCATGGGATTGAGATCGTGCGTGGCTACGGCGGTAAGGCCTACAATGCATATCTTGCCGCGTAGTTGTTCAAGGTCAATAATGCCTTTCCCGCCCCTGCAATAATCCCTGTAGGAGGTAAGTATATCTATGAATGAATAATGGCTGAATACCTCTCCCCATCTGCCTGCGTAATTTATCATTATCTGGCCGCGTGAATCAACGGGTATCTCCAGTCCGGGCCCAGGCACGAGAAGCTTCCCGTTTTCAACCTTGATGCTTTTTATGTCTATGGACAAAGCATCGCAAACAGCCAACAAAGATATTTGCGGTATCAATTCCTTTCCATAGCTGATAAACAAAGGCACGCGCCTTCTCTTGCCGTCTATGTCGGTAATAACATTTATGTGGCCTATGCCGCGGGCCTTTTCAGCCAGTTCCGGCATAGGCCCTGATTCAACGGATACCGCGTCAGGAAATACGCCGGAGGTAATATTCTCACTTAGGCGCATGGCAACAGGCAAATACACATTACCGGCGGATGAAACTGATTCAACAAGCTGCGCGTCTGAAAGCTGATTGCTTTTTGTGCTGAATAATATATCAAATATAACTGCCTTGACCCCGCAGGCAGTAAGGGTATCAACCAGGGCTGCGTGGAATTTCCTGTCTATCGGCCATTGGCCTATCTTATCAATAGTATCCTGAGCGATTTCTATTATCGCTATATCGCTTATAACACTTTGCCGGGGCCGGGTCCTGAAACGAAGGTCTAACGTGGAAAGTTCAAAGGTCTCAAAAACGCGGAAATAGGAGGCCATTATCACACTGGTTAGTATGATAACAACTATTGAATATCTTAAAGCCTTTCTGCTGATTTTTGGCTTTGGCATTAAAAGGAAATGTTTATTCCGGCAGTTATTATACTGCCTGAATACTCCTGGATGGGGTCGTTGGAATAGTTCTGGCGATAAGAATAATCCAGGTTAAATGAACAAGACGGCGATAATTGATAAAACAGGCCTGTACCGAGCATCATAATATTATCACGCTCCTTCTTGCTTGGATCTTTCTTGGTTACGCGCGACTTAAAATCTTTTCTCTGATATCCCCCGTTTATAAGCACGGTCAATTTTTCGCTGACAGGATATGCGGCATAAAGGTTAATCCGCTCTGAACTGTAATCATAATAATCAAGATATTCATCGTTTGAATTATTAATAAAATACGTGTTTTTTACCTTGATAAAAACCTTTTTTAAATATGTCGCGAATTCGGCGATAATAGTGTGCCTGCGGTCTTTGCGCGTTAAATCTATTTCGGTATCGGAGCTGTCGCGTATCTTTCTGGACCTGTAATCATAAACAGTATACTGGTACATGCCTCCCATATATGCCATGCGGCCTATGTAATACCTTATCCCGGCAAACGGGCCGTCAGAGGCAAGGTCCGAATCTTTACCTTTAAAATAATCCACGAAATCAATGCCGTAACCCGTCTCAACCTTTACATTGTTCCGATGATAATATTCAAATGAAGCGGAAAGCTGGTTGTCCATCATGCTGACATCGGTAAACTCATGGTACAAAATACCGGTAAAATCATATTTAGCTTTTATGTTTAACGCTTTGTTGACCGCGTATCGCAAAACAGCGTCCGCGTTAAACTGATCAAACAATCCTCCCTTGCGCCTTGAGTCAAGATATACGTTGTTGTCATAGCCTTCTAATGCGCCCGCGTAGAAATTATACGACAATCTACTTTGAGCATCTGACTTACCGCCCTGCCGGACAGCCTTTACAGCAGGCTGGCTGGCGTCTTTGTGTTTCTCTCTCGTATCCTCCTCATCAGCGCGCAAAGGCGTAATGACGGCGCACAGAAGACAGCAACACAGAAAAAGTATTTTATATAGGGGCCTGGTATTAGACTCCGATACCGGTAGTGTATGAAGGCCGGCCGTCACCTCCGCCGTCAGAGGGCCTGTCTTTATTATCGCGCTCGTCGTCTCTTTTCTGGTGTTCGTCACGTTCAAATATGTTCTCCTTATTGTCATCTCTTATGTCATTCAGGCGCTCCTGCATCCCCTGGATAGCGTCCATAGCGTCCGCGGCGCCTTGTAAACCTTGCTCGCGCTTATCTCCAAGCCAGCTAAGATACTCTTTTAAGTTCTGCCTGAATTGCGACCAGCCCTCTCTATCAAAATCCGACAGCATGATAAGATCCCCGGGCATTTCAAATCTGCCTATAACCCGCTTGAATCCGTTATCAATAATAACTATCTCGGCCATTAGTGTGCCGTCTTCATTAATACCTTGGACATATGCCATGTCTTCAAAACACCCGACAGTCGTATTGTTGCCATCAGATTCAACCGACATGCCGCTGCCTGAAACCCCCGCGACCGCTGTAGGTGTGCGCACCTGAAAAGACGACGCCGATTCAACTCCTTCTATCAGGGCGAATATCCTGCCGTTATAAAGCGATAGATGCTTTTTTTTAGCATCGGCAATACTTATTTCTGAATTTTGCGAAAGCGTTACGATATTCTTGTTGGAAGTATCAAGGGCGATAGATACTTCTGAACCGTCCAGTGTCTTGATCCTGTCTTTTTCATCAAGCGCCATCCCCCGCGTTGCTATCTGCCATTTTGCGTCATCGGCCTTCTGGATATTGACCACGCCTTTTACATAAATAACACTGATATCTGATTCGGAAAAAGCGCTAGAACACGCGCAAAAAAAACACAATACCGATACTGCAAAAATCCATAGCCTCTGCCTCATATGCCGCCCCTTCCTGACAAAAAAGTTTTTATTTTTCCCTGCCTTTAACGAGCAATTTCCACGGGTTGCGCTTTATGTCATCAGTAAATTCTTCAAGATTTTCTGTAGTCCTTTTAAGATTGTCCATTATTTCGTCAATATTGCCCCTGTTATCCGATACCGCGCCGTTTAAATTTTTGGCAAGATCGCTTATATTGGTCATAGTCACCTTGGCAACCTCCATTACAGACCTTGCTTCATCAATCACAGCCTCAATATCAATTGGATCCTTGCCCCGTATAGTCGCGCCGGCTTTTAAAAATCCCGCTCCGGTATCGCCGGGGGTAAGTTCAATATATTTCTCACCCATAAGCCCTAACGTAGTGACCGCCGCCCGGGCCCCCTCCCTTATCCTGGCATCCTGGAACAATTCCAATTTCACCAAGACCGACGTATCTCCTTCTTTCCCGTAGGCAATTCTGACACTCTCCACCTTACCGACTTCAACGCCTGCTAAACGGACAGCGGCGTCTTTTTCTATGCCGGAAACATTTGAGAATACCACGTTTATGCAATACAACTGTTGAAAAGGTTTAAAATTTCCAGCCATAATGGTAAGTCCGGTCAGAATACCAATGCACACCAAAACCACAAAACCTGTTTTAACCTCATTTGTAAATATCTTTGGCATACTACTCTCCTTATTTTGTCAGTTCCTCTAAATAGCCCTCTCCTGACCTGAAAAATTGGATAGGCCCGTCGGGATTTCCCGTCACAAACTGTTTTACGCGCAGATCAGCAGAATTTTTTATCTCGTCAACCGCGCCTTCCGCGATAACCTTGCCGTTATATAACATAATTATCCTGTCGGCTATTGAGAAAACGCTCTTCATGTCATGAGTCACAACAACAGATGTTATATGAAGCTTTTTGCTTAAATCAAGTATAAGCTTGTCTATAACTCCCGCTACTATAGGGTCAAGCCCTGCCGTAGGTTCATCGTAGAAAACTATCTCGGGATCCATTGATATGGCCCTGGCTAATCCGACTCTCCTTCTCATGCCTCCTGAAAGTTCGCTGGGCATAAAATTTTCAAAACTTCGCAGGCCGACAAGCTCAAGCTTCATCTTTACCATTATGTCAATTATATCGGGAGCAAGCCTTGTGTGCTCCTTTAAGGCCAACGCTATGTTCTCCTTTACCGTCATGGAATCATAAAGAGCGGCATTCTGAAAAACCATACCGTATATTTTCCTGATCTTGTCAAATTCAGACTCGCCAAGCGTTGTTATGTCCTTTCCCTTTATAATAACGGTCCCGCTATCCGGTTTGTGCGTGCCTATCATGTGCCTCAACAGGGTGGATTTTCCACAGCCGCTGCCGCCCATAATTACCAGGGTCTCGCCCTTGTAAACTTTTAAATTTATACCGTTTAAGACTGTTCTACCGTTAAAACTCTTAACCAGGTCTTTGACCTCTATTGATACTTCTTTTTTTTCCATACACAGCTCCCAATATCGTATGTCCGACAGTTGCTCCCAAAGCCATTACAAAACTATAATTTCCCAAGCCGTTGTCTATCGCAGTATTTCACCGGAAAGCGGGGTCATGCCCTCTTATTGTTATCTACGCGTTAGATCATAAACGTAAACCGGGCCTGCGGGTTTCGCGTATCTGTGTTGATTGCGGCAGAAACCAGTCTATATGTTACTAAAAAAGAATATCCCAGTGAGAATACAATCGGCCAAAATAATCAGGATAAAACTGGTAACAACGCTTACCGTTGTTGAGCGTCCGACCCCTTCGGCGCCGCCTGATGTGTTAAGGCCCATATAACAACCTATAAGCGATATAATGACTGCGAAAAAAACAGACTTAATCAAACCCGTATATATATCTTTGAGTTCTAAAAACTTAAACGTGACATTTATATACATGCCGGAATTTATGCCCACATTAAATACTCCGACAAGATAGCCTCCTACCATGCCTACCAGGTCGCTGAATACGGTAAGGCAGGGCAGCATTATCACAAGGGCTAAAACACGCGGAACCACAAGAAATCTTACCGGATTAAGCGCCTGCGTCTGCAATGCCTCAATCTGTTCGGTAACCTTCATACTGCCGAGTTCGGCGGTTATCGCCGCTCCAACCCTGCCGGCTACAACAAGCGCCGTAAGCACAGGGCCCATTTCTCTGGCCATAGCCACAGCCACAAGGCTTGCGACATACATCTCGGCGCCAAGCTGGGCCAGTTGGTACGCGCTTTGCATGGCAAGCACTATTCCCGTAAAAAAAGCCACAAAAAATACTATAAGCAAGCTGTTTACACCGCTGAATACCATCTGTTCAAATATGTTCTTCCGTGAAGAGGCCTTGCGCATGAACGGGCCCGCAAACATCCAGAAAAGGATTTGACCAAGCAGTGTAAATATCCCACCAACCTGGGACAGCACTGATAACACCATCCTGCCTATAGCTCCAATTATATTCAACATTTTTGCTTCTTTCTGTTTTTAAAACCCGGATATCGCGTCTTCAGCAGCATCAAAAATATCAAAAAGTTTCTCAAGTTTGGTTATCTCAAAAAGGCTCTTGACCTTCGGGGCAAGATTGGATATGCGCAGCCTGCCCCCATAAGACCTGGTTTTTTTAAGCATCTCTACAAGCGTGGCCAGGCCTGAACTGTCCACATAAGAAACGCCGTTTAAGTTTACCAGCACTTTCATCGTCTTATTCTTCAACCCCTTTTCAAAAAAATCTCTGACCTCCGGAGATGAATTAATATCTATATCGCCGCTAATCTCATAAGTAGTTATGCCGTTAGCTTCTTTTTGAGATATATGCATTAGTGTTCCCCCTTATTTTTGTTTTAAATATTTAACCATGGTAATGCGGTTGCCCCGCTTATTGAATTTTAGTTCATCCATAAGATATTTGATAAGAAAAACACCGCGGCCGGAGCCTTTTAATATGTTTTCATCAAGTGTGGGATCCGGCACGGAAGCAATATCAAAACCATCTCCATTATCTTCAATTGTAAGTGATACCTTGGAATCTTTATGATTAAAATCAACCTGCACCTTTTTCCCTTTGTCAAATTTATTACCGTATTTTATCGCGTTGATAAGCGCCTCTTCCAAACAAAGCCTTATATCAAAAACATCCGATTCACCGGCGCCGACCTGTTCAAGCATAAACTTGACCTGGTCAACAACCTGTTTTATCCTTCTTAAATCGCTTTCTATTGTAATTGTTTTATTCATATAAACATGCGGGCGCGTTGATCAACGCGAAATATTTGGATCGGTGAATCTGCCTATACGCCTGAATTTTTCATAACGGGCCTTAAGCATGTCGTCTTTACTGACAGATAAAACATCTTTGACACTGCTTAATATGACACGTTTAATGTTTTCGGCGGCGGCCAAAGAGTTGCGGTGCGCTCCCCCAAGCGGCTCCGGTACGATACCGTCTATGATGCCAAAATTTAGCAGGTCCTGCGCGGTCAGCTTGAGCGCCTTTGCCGCTTCATCCGACCTTGCCCTGTCTTTCCATAGTATAGCCGCGCATCCTTCCGGGGATATGACCGAATAATATGAATTTTGCAGGACATATACCCTGTCGCCTATGCCTATGCCTAAAGCGCCGCCACTGCCTCCCTCGCCAATGACAAAAACTATAATAGGGACTCTTATGTCTGTCATCTCCCGCAGGTTACGTGCTATAGCCTCTGCCTGGCCCCTTTCTTCAGCCCCTATGCCGGGATAGGCTCCGGGAGTGTCAATAAAGGTAATGATCGGGATATCCAATTTTTCCGCTATCTTCATGACCCTTATAGCCTTCCTGTATCCCTCCGGGTTAGCGCTTCCAAAATTCCTTTTCAGGTTCTCATTAGTGTCTCGGCCTTTTTGATGGCCAATGATGCAAATCCGGCACCCGTCAACCCTGGCTAAACCGCATATCATTGCTTTATCGTCGGAAAATGCCCTGTCGCCATGGAGTTCCACGAAATCACTCATAATAATGCCGATATAATCAAGCGTATAGGGCCGCTGTGGATGGCGCGCTATCTGCACCCTTTGCCAGGGGGTAAGATTCTCAAATATCTCCCGCTTCAGCTTCTCAAGTTTCTGGTTAAGCCGTTCTATTTCTGAATGAAGGTTTATGTTTTCAGAACTCGTAAATTTTTTAAGCTCTTCTATCTTTCTTTCAAGTTCTAAAATTGGCTTTTCAAATCCAAGTCCTATTAAGCTCATCAACACGACCTTTATTCTATAACGGTTACCGATGTGCCTACCGGTATAATGCTATACAGTTCCTCAACGTCCTCGTTACGCATCCTTACACAGCCTTCTGTAGACTGATACCCTATGCTTTCAGGTTCCGTGGTACCGTGTATACCGTAACCTGATTGCGGCGTGGCAAGGCCCATCCATCTTGTTCCGAGAACATTTTCGGGACTGCCGGCGGGAACAGCTGTCCCCTTATTATACCACACAGGGTTAATAAGTTTATCTTTAATCTGGAATACTCCTATCGGAGTACAATTGTTTTTACCCGTAGCTACATCGTATGTCTTGATAACTTCGTCATCCAGGAGTACGGTAAGCACGCACTGGGTATTGTCCACAATAATAGAAAAAGGCCGGTTTTGCACCTTGAGCTTGACCCCGGGTATTATTACGTCGGACTTCAGGCCGTTGGCCTTTTGGATAAGTTCTACCGTCGTTGAGAATCTCTTGGCTATCTTTGCCAGTGAATCGCCCGGAGCTACGGTATATAATTCACTGCCGGCAGCAACGATATCTGAAAACAAGATTGACATATTAACAGAAGAAATATTTTTTTGGACAAAGGCATAATCGCAGAACTGGGAATAACTGCTGATAATCTCATGGTACATGGATTTAGCCTTTACAAAATTTCCGTCTTTATTATATATATCGGCAAGCATTGACACGGCCTCATAGCCTTCCTGTTTCCCCTTGAAAGAGTCTGCTATCTTTTCAAGCTCGCTTACAGCCTCGGATTTTTTACCCGACAACAAAAGGTCATTTACCCGCTTCAGAGTTTTGGACTGCCTGCCGGAGGAAACAGGCGCGTCCCCGCTCAAGTTCGTCGTTTTTTTATTTCGCGAAAAATCAAACAGTAATCTCGCCGCTACCAGTACTATAACAACCGCGGCCGCGGCCGCGCAAATACGTATTATATTTTTTTTCATTTTCTTGTTTATCCCGCCTTTTATATTATCAAATATAAGAAATACGACATGAAAGCCCCAAACAATGCCCCTGCCAGTACCTGGACCGGGGTATGCCCTATCAATTCCGCGAGCCTTTCTTCATTTATTGACCTGTTTGAATAGATATCCTCCATCATTTTATTCAAAATCTCCGCCTGTTTTCCGATAGCGCGCCTGGCGCCCTGCGCGTCAAACATGGTAACAATCGCGAACCCAAGGCCAATGGCAAAAACACCTGAATCAAATCCGTAAGACATGCCCAAAGCTACGGCAAGGGCCGACGTGGCGGCACAATGCGAACTTGGCATACCCCCTGTGCCTATAAGCCACTTAAAATCAAAGCTCTTTTCTCTTATGACGGAAACTGCTATCTTGATAAGCTGGGCGGTAAACCAGCATATAAGAGTTACAATAAATACTTTATTGCACGCAATCTGAACAATAAATCTCATGGTAGGTTAAAAAGACTTGCCGTAAAAATGCGTTATGATTTTGTTGATGTTTATAGGGTCTGCGTTTAAAAGCTCTATGCCAGTATCGTAATAAGTCGCCGGTAACGCGTCGCCGGTTATGTCAATCCGTCGGTTCCATATAACCATGCCGGACAGCTTTAACGTATTATTATCGGATAAAGTTATATACATATCCAATATTGTCTTGGGTAAAAGCTTTTCCTTGAGAGAAAGACAAATACCATTACCGCTGATATCCTTGCTTACCGTCTCATTTACTATCTTCGGCCTTGCATTAACCTCATAAGTGAGTTTTATAGGCAGTGATATCCTCTCATATAGCCTGTTTTCCATATTTTTTTATACCTTATAATAGTGTAATTATAGCATACGCGCTATATCAGGTAAAGAAAAACCTGAATTTTTTCAATCTTTTATTAACATTAATTTTTAGATATAGATTACGCCGCATAAATCCTATTTAATCAATGTTAACGCCTCTTGTCTGGTTTTGGCATTTTCCTTGAAAACCCCTCTGACCGCGCTGGTAACCGTAACAGTCCCGGGCTTTTTAATGCCGCGCATAGACATGCACATATGCTCGGCTTCTATAACAACAAGCACTCCTAAGGGTTTTAGTTTTCTCATGATAATATCAGCTACCTGGGTCGTAAGCCTTTCCTGGACCTGGAGCCTTTTGGAATATATCTCCACAACCCTGGCAAGTTTGCTTAAACCGGTAACTCTTCCCGCCTTTGGTATATACGCGACATGGGCCTTACCGACAAAGGGAAGCAGGTGATGCTCGCAAACAGAATAAAGAGGTATGCCTTTTACCAGCACTATCTCATTATGTTTTTCGCCTAAAATAACTTCAAGCTCTTTTTCCGCGTTCGCTTTGATGCCGCTAAAAATTTCTTCATACATATCCGCGACCCTTTTCGGAGTATCAACAAGGTCTTCCCGCGATGGATCATCTCCTATCGCAAACAGTATATCGCGCACTGCCTTCTCAATCTTTTTTTTGTCCATGCCCCGCTCCCCGTTTATTTACCCACACAAAACCTGCCAAAAATCCGCTCCAGCGTGCCATCGGTAAAAACCTCCCCCGTAATAGAGGTTAATGATCCGGCGGCATCTTTAATGTCTATGAGAATAATATCTGCCGGCCTTTTTTCGTCAAAACCGCGTTTGGCAGAAACTATAAAATCTAAAGCCTTTTTCGCGCATTCTATATGCCTGGAATTAGACAAGAATATATTTTCAACCGAAATTTCCGAGCCTAAAAGGGCCTTATATACGGCGTCTTCAAGCCGGTCAAGCCCCGTTTTGTCCTTTACAGACACCTCAAGGACAGCCTCTTTATCCAGATATCTTATGCAATCTTCAGGGGATAGCGCCGGGGGCAGGTCCGATTTGCTCAAAACAACTATAACCTTCTTTTTCTTTACGCGCTCAATCAGGCATATATCTTCATAAGAAAGCGGGCGGCTTCTGTCAATGACAAGCAAAATAATGTCCGCGCCGTCAATACATCTTTTGCTTCTCTCAATACCCGCCCGCATAATCTTGTCGTCAGATTCCGTTATTCCCGCCGTGTCAATTATCCTTAACGGTATGCCCGCGATATTAAGGGTTTCTTCTATGCTGTCTCTTGTAGTGCCTGCGGCGTCCGTGACAATGACTCTGTCGTGCCCCAATAAACAATTCATAAGGCTTGATTTTCCCGCATTAGGAATACCGCATATAACGCAACAGGCCCCTTCGCGAAATATGACGCCCTTGCCGGACGCGTTTATAAGTTCAGATAAAATAACCTCCGCGTTTTTTAGAAAACATGCGGCAGAATCAAAAGACGAGGCAGGTATTTCTTCTTCGGGAAAATTCACGTCTGCCTCAAGGCAGGCCGCCGCGTCCAGGATAAACTGTCCGGCTGAACGTATCTTTGATGACGCCTCGCCTCCAAGCTGACGCTGGGCGATATCCAGGCCCTGCCTTGTGCTGGAGGCTATAATATCGCAAACAGCCTCTGCCTGGATAAGGTCTATCCTGCCGTTTAAAAAAGCCCTTTTCGTAAATTCACCGGGAAGCGCGAGGCGGGCGCTATTTTTCAATACCAGATCTAATACCCGGCTAAGGCATGCCGGGCCTCCGTGGCAATTAATCTCTATAATGTCTTCGCGCGTATATGTAAACGGCCTGCGCATTATTGAAATCAAAACCTCATCCACAACCGTGTTTGCGTCATATACGCGGCCGTAATGCATGGTATAGCCCGGCGCGTCAACAAGCTTAAGACCTTTTTTGCCCCTAAATATCCTGTCGGCTATGCCGATAGACAATGGCCCGCTCAAGCGTATTATCCCTATACCGCCTTGCCCGGGCGGGGTTGATACCGCGGCTATTGTATCTTCCAAAAAATATTTTTCAATGTCTGCCATCTAAAATCCTCAAGGCCCCTGCGGCAAGAAATAGAGATCCGGTGATTACGATGACCCCTTTCTCCGGCGTTATGGCAGCAGCCATGGTAAGCGCGTCTTTCAGGTCATAGCAAACAAACCCTTTTTTGGAATAAGCCCCGGCCGCGCGGGCAAGATTATCGGCAGGCAATGCCCTGGGGGTATCTGCCTGGGTAAAAATCACGCTTCTTGAAACAGGGCACAGGATCCTTACTATTTTATGATAATCTTTGTCAGATGACACGCCTAATATCAGGCATATATGCCTTTTATCAAAAATATCATTTAAGGCCTTTTTAAGAGCATTGGCTGATACGACATTTTGCGCGCCGTCCAGAACAACCCTCCGGTGACGAAACAAACCCAGTTGGAATCTTGCCGGAAAATCAGCCGCGGCAAGGCCTCTTCTTACAACATCTTTTGATATGGGCAGATTAAACCTCTGCCCGGCTGTTTCTGCCAGGGATACGGCGACAGCGGCGTTTTCCGATTGATGAATACCCCTAAGCGGGCTGTGCAATTTTTTATAAAAACCGGATTTTGTCTTCAGGTCAAAATCCGTTCCTGACAGCGATGTTTTAGCATTGCTTACGACGATATCCCTGCCTGCCAGGATCAAGCGCGCGCGCCGCCTTAAAACAACCCTCTTGACTACAGGCAATACCTCTGCCGGTTGCCTGGCGCACACGACACAAGAATTTTCATGTATAATACCGCATTTTTCGCCGGCAATATCTTTAAGAGACGTGCCCAATAAACGCGTATGGTCATAGCTTACCGGCATTATTGCCGATATCGGTGAGCGCGCCGTATTTACGGCATCAAGCCTGCCCCCCAGGCCAACCTCCAAGACGGCTATTTCAACTTTTTTGCGCGAAAAATATGAAAACGCCGCGGCTGTAATAACTTCAAAATAAGTAAGATCCGGCAGGTGATGTCTGGCGGCAATGTCTCTGATAGCGGATATCTCTGACGAAAATTCCGAATCCGATATATGCCTTTCGCCGACTTTTATCCTTTCATTTACGCAAACCAAATGCGGGGATATCAGCGCGCCGGCTTTGATGCCTGCCGAATTAAATATTGAGGCAAGCATAGATACGGTAGAGCCTTTGCCTTTTGTCCCGGATACGGTTATTGTAGGATACCGCTTCTCCGGATTATCCAAAAGAGAAAGCAGTCTGGATATTCTTTTGAGATCATAAGCCTTGCTGTAATCATATTCGGTAAATTTTTCAAAATTGGCCAGAGAATCCAGATAGCGAAGGGATTGAGTAAGGTCCATATATCTTCAATGCCTGAAATGACGTATCCCCGTAAAAACCATGGATATGTTGCGCCTGTTGCAGACATCAATTATAAGTTCATCAGACTTTGAACCGCCTGGCTGGATAATTGACGTTACGCCTGCCTGCGCGGCCATCTCTACCGCGTCTTCCTTCGGGAAAAAAGCGTCTGAAGCCAAGACGGATCCCGTTGAACGCCGGCCGGATTTATGTATAGCCATAAAAACAGAGTCAACCCTGCTCATCTGGCCGGCACCTATACCCACTGTCTTTGTTTCTTTGGCAAGAACTATGGCGTTTGACCTGATAAACTTAACCGCTTTCCAGGCAAATATCAAAGTGCGCACCTCATCGGACGTAGGCTTTTTCTGCGTGACAATCTTAAGCTGGCTCTGATCAATATCCTGAATATCCTTCTGCTGGACAAGAAGCCCGCCTGCAATATTTCTAAAATGGAGTTCATCCTTATCCCTGGTTTTGCTTATAGCATCCAGGGAAAGTATGCGCATATTTTGTTTTGACGAAAGCCTCGCCAGGGCATTCTGTTCATAGCCTGGAGCTATCACGCACTCAACAAAACCGGCCGCTAAAATAGCTTCCGCGGTATTGACATCTACCTTCCTGTTCAGCCCTATTATTCCGCCAAAGGCTGAAAGCGTATCAGTTTCAAGCGCGGCTGAAAAAGCGGCAGTAAGGGTATCCGCCGTGGCTATACCGCAGGCGGTGGCATGCTTGATAATACACGCGGCCGGCTCATCAAAATCCTTCACCACCTCATAAGCGGCGTCAAGATCCATAATATTATTATACGAAAGAGCTTTCCCGTGTAATTGCCTGGCATTTGACGCGGACGGCTCTTTAGAAAAAGGCCTCTTATAAAATGCCGCTTTTTGATGCTCATTTTCTCCATAACGAAGGTCTTGGTATTTATCAAGAGACAAGACAAGCTCATCAGGAAAAATGGATTCCGCGGGCTTTGAAACGTTTGGGGTAAGTTTTTTCTTAAGGTATGCCTTGATACAGCTGTCATACTCCGCTGTTACCGAAAATGCCTCAACCGCCAGGCCGGCAAGCGTATTATCCGTAACACATCCTTTGTGCTCATCAAGTTCTCTTGCAATCCGGTCATATTGCGCGGGGCTTGTAAGAACAGCTACTGATTTATAATTTTTTGCCGCAGAGCGCAGCATTGACGGGCCTCCGATATCTATATTTTCTATGGCCTCTTCAAGCCGTATATCGGGTTTCAATATGGTCTTCTTAAACGGGTAGAGGTTTACAACAACCATATCAATCGGTTCTATACCGCAAGCTTTCAATTGATCCATATGCGCGCTGTGGCCGCGCAGGGCGAGAAGGCCGGCATGTATCTTGGGGTGTAGTGTTTTTACCCTGCCGTCAAGCATCTCGTTAAAACCGGTTACCTCATCCACCGTTTTTACATTAATACCTAAAGCGGATATAAAACGCGCGCTGCCGCCGGTAGATATGACCTCTACGCCCAAAGAGTGGAGTTTTTTTACAAAAGACTCAAGATTCGTTTTATCGGAAACGCTTATTAGCGCTCTCTTTATGGCTAACATTCCATACTCCTGAATACGGGTGTTTTAAGGGTATTATTATATCATACTATCATTGTGAAAATCAAAAGAAAAATAACGTTAGTAAGTATCGTCGGTGGAAAACTGTTACGGAAAGCTTAAAAAAATATTGGTAAAAGGTTTCCTGTCTTGATTTAGTGAAGGAGTTTGAGTTTAAATCGTAATAACCGTATTTTTTCGCGCAGTACAGATATGTCGCGCATCAGGGTGTCCGCTTGTTCCTGATGGGCAGATATTTTTTCACGCAATCTTGAACTATCGCCGGATGGCTGATCCTGAACAGAATCCTTGCCGTTCAATCTATTAAGATCTAATATCATTTTACGCACAGCAGAAAAAGATGATTGCTTAAGCCTCAACTCCGTTGACAACTCCATAATACTGCGCTTGATTTCGGATCTCTGCGGATCAAGCTGCGCGTTAAGCGACAGTATCTGGCTGGATATGTCTCTTTTGGAAGACCGCAGTTCATCTTTGAGAGAAAGGATCTTGGTTTCTATCTGGCTGGCATTAAGTTGTTGTTTTGAACGCAGCAGCGCTATCTCTTCATCCAGTTTGGCCCTTTTTTGCAGTGCCTGCTCAAAGTCAGGATCAAACTCCAAAACCTCCTGTCTTATTTCCGAATCTGGTTTCAATTCAAACGGGTATTGGCATCCGGAAACCAACATTATTACAATAAAAAATATAAATACCTTATAAACCATGCGCAGTTCCAATGATTAAAATACTTAACAGGCATAAAATAAGGGCAGCCGTCAATACACTCTTGTCGGCTGCCCTCTCATCGTCTAACCGTTATTTCTTTTTCATGTTGTTTATTATTTCTTCCATGGTTTTGGCCGCCATGTCTTTGCAGCCTAACCCAAAGGCAAGCCCGAGGGCCAGCCCCATTGAGGCAAGCACGATATTTATAACGTTCAATATCACAGCCATCTGTATCTGGAGCTGCTGCATCGCTATCACAATGGTAAAAATAATCACCACCGATTGCGTCAACTGTCCGAGCATCTTTGCCTGCGTCATTCCGGCATTACTTACGGCCGTCCTGATAACAGTACTTAATAAGGTTGATACGAACATGCCAAAAACAAGGATAAACACCGCAACAATTACATGTGGTATATAAACAACCACAGTATTCAAAACCTGGGCCACTACCGTCCACTGCATGGCATTTAAAGCGGTAATCATGACAATAAGCATAACTATCCAGTAAATAAGGACTCCTATTAATTCGGATAAGGTGTATTTTATGCCGCCTTTTGCCAGGAAACTGCTTGTGCCTGACTTTTCGGCAAGGGTGTCAAGCCTTAATAGCTTAAGGCTTCTTACGATAATATTTTCAATCAGCTTTGCTACGAGCCAACCGACTATAAGAATGACCAAAAGCCCTATCATCTTGGGAATAAATGCGCCTACCCTGGTCAGCATCTCCCTTACCGACTCCATTATAACAAATGTCCAATCCATTTCCACACCTCCCTCAAATAGGCCAAATCCTTGTTTCCCCGAATGGAAAACAGCTTATGGCCGGGTCATTCCTGATATGTTTAATTTTAGCACACGCATCGTATGCTGTCAAAATAAAAATGGGGTTGCGCCACATTTTTTAACCCGGCACAACCCCATAAACAATAATCGAGCTTTAATCCTTCTTGTCTTTCTGGTTTTTATCTTCCTTCTTTGATGCTATTGAGTCTTTTATCTCTGATACGCCTGCCGCAACGGCAATAAGGCCGCCGAGGATAAGAATAAAAACTATCATAAATTGCAGGCCCAAAACAATGGCCCTGGACCAGGCGAAAAAAGCCAATATAAAACCAATTACCACCGCGGCGGTACCGCCTATTATGCTTAATATTTTACCCATAGATCGTCAACCTCCTTTTTTGTCTTTATGCAAAAAAATTATATCATTAGTCCGTAAAAAAGCAAGCAAAAAATTCCTCTGCCAAGAAAAAGATTGACATAGCGAATAATTTGGTGTTAATATCGTGTGATTTATTATCCATTATAACATAAGGAGAGCATATGCATAGTGCGGTTTATTTTTTAACGGAAAAAGAGATAATCAGAAATAAATTTGCGGTATCGGCGATAGGGGTAACCACTTTTGCTCTGCTTACGTGGTTGGGCGCCTATATTTATATACCTTTAGGCTTTACTCCGGTGCCAATTACCCTGCAGGAGATGTTCGTTTTTTTGTCAGGGGCGTTGCTGGGCAGAAGGCTCGGGCCGGCATCTCAAATAACATACCTGTGCGCGGGAGCTATGGGCTTGCCCATATTTTCGGCAAGCGGATTCGGATTATCGCATATCGCGGGGCCTACAGGCGGATATCTGCTGGGCTTTGTCTTTTCAAGTTGTTTTATCGGATACGCGCTAAGAAAAAATACTTCCACGCTGTCAATGCTGGCAGCTTTTTCGTGCGGAGCCGTGATTATTTATGCGCTTGGAACGGCATGGCTGGTATTGGGCCTGAGATTGGGCCTAAAACAAGCGGTTGCCCTTGGCGTCATCCCATTTATGCCAGGATGTTTTATCAAGATAGCGCTTGCAACCCTTATCGCAAAAAAATCCTTAAAACACGCCGGCCGGATCTTCTCATAGCCGATAAGACAAAAATATTTCACAGCTTGTAACCTATGTCGCGCAAAAACTGTTTTCTGTCCTGTTTGTCGCGTTCCGACTCTTTACCTTTTGGGCTGTTCCCGTCAACTATGCCTATAACGGCCTTTCCTTGTTCTGTCTCAGCCATAATCACTTCTACAGGATTAGCGGTTGCGCAATAAATAGAACAAACTTCGGGCACGGATTTGACAGCGCGTATGATATTAATAGGAAACGCCCCTTCAAAAATTATTATAAAACTATGGCCAGCTCCTATCGCCATAGCATTATCCAAAGCTTGCAGTTCCAGCTCTTTATCGTTTCCTGCTGAACGCACAAGACAGGGGCCGGAGGCTTCGCAAAAAGCCAGGCCAAACCTTATCCCGGGAACAGAACAGATTACGGCCTCGTAAAGGTCCTCAACCGTCTTAATAAAATGAGACTGCCCGAATATTATATTGGCGCCTTCGGGCTTAACAATTTTTACTCTTGCAATATTCATGGCATGTCATTAATAAACAGGGCCGCATACCAGGTTACACTATGCGGCCCCGTTTATTTAATCCTCAATTTTTATTGCTTCCATGGGACAGCTGGATGCTGCCTCATTAATGTCGCAATCGCAAGAACCACCTTTCACGTGAGCAACATTATCATCTCCTACCTCAAATTTTTCGGGGCACATGCTTGCGCATAAACCGCAGCCTGTACATAGAGATTCATCAATACTGATATTTGCCATATTATTTCCCTCCTCATTTTATGTGCGGTTTGTTATCCGCGTTATTATATCAAATGGTATTTCATGGCCTTCATACAAAATATCTCCGCGCGCGTCTAAAACAATAAACGTAGGAACACCACTAATCCTGTATAAATAAGCTGTGTCTCCATTTAGATCTAATAATACATCATAAGGCAATCCGTATCTTGACTTGAATTTCACGACCCTGGCAGCAGGTTCTTTGACATAAACGGCAACAACCTTAAGGCCCTTGCCATTGAAATCATTATCTATATTTTTTAAATCAGGTATAGCTGTCACGCAATGCGGGCACCAGGTAGTGGTAAATACAAGCAAGAGATTCTGGCCCATATAATCGGATAATAACACGTCCTTGCCGGACAAATCCTCAAGAGCTGAAGCGTTTGTTGCCTTGGTTTCCGGCGCGCCCAATTCCGCGGTAGACACATATCCGCTAAGACACAGGATACCGCATAAAGCACAAACTAAAAAAACAGTTCCTATTGCCGGCCAAGTTTTCATCAGAATAGCCCCCCTGCTTTTATAAAAAAATATTCCGCGCACGCTATAAGAACAGCTCCAAACACTTTTTTCACAACATCAAGCCACTTACCAGACTTTGGCAAAGACGCGGCAAGCCCGGTAAACGTGCCTATAAAAAGCAACAGCAGGCCCATACCAAGCGCGTATGTGAATAAAAGGCTTATGCCGAGTAAAACATTTTGCCTGCTGCCGACATATGTAAGTACGGCGCCCAATACGGGAGCGGTGCACGGCCCCATAATAAACCCTGCCGACATGCCAACAACCAATGCCGCGAACAAGCTTTTGCCCTGCCTTGGCGAAGGCCTGGCGGCCGGTAAATCCGGCAATGCTATGGCAAAAACTCCCATCATGGAAAGCCCAAGCAATAAAAAAACATTTCCTACTATAATATAAGTCCACGGATTAGAAGATATCTCTCCGAATATCCTGCCGCCTAATGCCGCCATGGCTCCCAGGCATGAATAAACAAGCGCTATGCCAATCACGTAAAAGAGTGACAAAAAAAACGCCCTGCCTTTCGCGCCGGCGGAACTGGCCCCGATGAAACCCACGGTGACAGGGATAACCGGATAAATGCACGGTGTAAGGCTGGTGAAAACCCCGCCCAGAAAAACAACGACATAACTTATGACCGAGACGTCCTTTATCGTGCTGTTTGAAAATGATATAAGTGATTCAAGCATTATAGTAATATTATATCGCCTTTTTGTCCCAACGAAAGCGCGAGCAGCATATGCTCTCTAATAAGCCTTGTCAGCAAGAAATTACGCTTTATGTGCATCCTGCCATTGTGGCCTAATCGTTTCGCGAAAGACGGGTTGTTCAATACCTGCCTTATCCTTAACGCGGCACCTTCCACGCAATGGCAAAGCAGGCCGCTATACATGTTTTTTATCTGCAGGGGTATCCCGCCCACAGCTGACGCCACCACAGGTTTTTCCTTCCAAAGAGCCTCCGTCACCGTAAGGGCAAACCCTTCTCTTATGGATTTCTGAACTATAACGGATGAGGCCCTTTGCAACGCGTTTACTTCTATATCGTTATTTTCAGGCTCAATGAGAAGCACGTAGACATCGGGTACGCCTTTGGCCTTTTCCTTAACCTCTTTAAGCATATCAGTCCCTTCAGGATCGTCCGTAGCGCTGTTGCCTGCCAGCACTAATTGCGCGTCAATATATCTTTTTACAAGCTTAAACGCCTCAATTACTCCTATGGGGTCTTTAAGGTGATCATACCTTGATATCTGTGAAATAATAGGTTTATGGCTGTCTATGCCGTATTTGGCAAGCACGCTGGATATCGTGCTTTCTTCCAGCGGCCTGCTCTTGTCGCTCAAAGGGTCTATGGCCGGGCATATCAAAAACTGGGGGATCTTTAAAGGCCTGGTAAATTTCGGGCTTGAAAATACAGAGGCGTCGTAACCTTCAATAAAAGCTGATAAAAAATCCCACACTCTTTCATCAGGGCAAGAAACATCTATATGGCATCTCCAGATCCATTTGACAGACTTTAATTTTTTCTTGTTTTGAATAAGGGCGATTGGCTGCGGGTCGTGGATAAATACTATATCACCGCTTATTTCGGTTAACCTGTTATACGCCTTGGCATTTTCTATGTATATGTCAAAATCTCTATCGGATATGGTCTCCGGCATACCGTGAAGGGCATTATGAAACTTCTTTGTTACATTAAAAAAATCAGGTTCAGCCTCTATTACATTCCATTCAATATCAACGCCCAATTCCCTCATAAGCGGTACCACCCGGGACAGCATCTCGGCCACGCCGCCGCCGGTACGGGTAGAATTAATATGCTGTATCTTCCTGCCTTTAAGCCTTGAGGCCAAAAATCTAAGCTCTTCAACCGTATCTTCTCCGACTATTGGTATATAGTCGTTCAAAGAGGATAATTCAGCCCTATCTTTTCGCATTGTCTATCCCCCATTCAGGGCTGTTTACTATAGTATCAATAATATTAAAACGCAGGTTTTCCAGCGTATAGGTATAGGGGTCAAAACATTCAAGCCTGGATGCAAGATTAGGATAGCCCAGTGACGTATCTATCCAATTAGAAAAATCATTGGTCCCGCGTCCAAGCCTTAATCTGGCATTAAAAACATGAAAATCAATTGAACCTATGGCGACTTTTTTAAGAGCTTCAACCATATCGGACAGGTTATGCGCCGTATAAGGCGTCGGCAGAATAAATGTCCTTGATTTCGTAAAATCAAACTCTTTGCCCGGCGGAGCATTGCGTATATCCTTTGCGTCAAAAAGATAGCCTTCAATAACCTCTATTATTTTTTCTCTAAGCGCCCTGACCGTATTATATTGATAAACATCTATACTGCCCAGAAGCTCACCAAGGGCGTCTTCTCCGAGCACTTTGGCAGTCCAGTAGGCAAAAGCGTTAGGGGGTTCGGGAGAAAGAAACTGGTGCTGCTGCAAAAAAACATGCATGTGATAATATATGACAGAACCCGGGACATCTTTTATTATATTCACAAGCTCTCTGGCGTTTTTAGCCTTAAGGCCCGTAGACTCACGGAGTTCAACATGATTGTAAAAATAAAAAGGATTTTTTTTGCTTTTTTCTGCCATATTATGGGTTATATTATTCAGTGGAATTTTTCAACAGTTCTTTCTGTTTAAGCAGTTGCCTGGCATACCGTGATTTCAGAGACCCCATTTTTTCCTGCGCATCCTTGATTTTGGCATCTATCTCCTTTAAAGACATCTGGTTTATCTTTTTATTTTTTTTAGAGGGCTCTTCCTGTTTAGCCCCATCTGCCGCGGGGGCCGGCTGTGCCTTAACGGTAGTTTCAGCGGGCACGGGAGCGTCCGGCGCCTTTTGTTTTGTGTCATCGGGTTTTTGCGATTTTACTTCTTTTTTCTCTTCCATCTTATCAACCTTTCTTTTTTTAAATCCCTCCGGCTATTTTTGACCGTAAGTATATCACAAAATCATTTTATGTGTCAATCCCGCGTCAGCCGGACGCAGGTATTATCAACTTATTTAAAACCGTCCGGAGACAAGATATTCAACCCTTTCATTCAAATAGTCCAGCCTTAACGGTTTTACAATATATTCATCGGCGCCTTGCCGAAAAAACTCTTCTATATCCTCAATATCATCTTGTTCCCCGATAACTACCAGCGGAATTTTTCTGCCGGCAGCCCTTTTAGCTTGCGACGCTAAATCCGAGACGCTCATGCCCGTGAATGCGACGTCGGCAATAATGAGATTAAAGATATCCACCCTTAGCTTCTTTACGCCTTCTCTGCCGGTATTAACACATGATACCCGATATCCTTGTTTTATGAAAAATTCCGGCAGCATAACAACTTCTTTGCCGCCGTTTATCAGCAATATTTTAGCGGACAGCATAGTTTAATAACCCTTCATAGTATCAACATAATGAACGCACGACCTGGCCGCCGCGGCGCCGTCGCCGCAGGCCGTAACAATCTGCTTAAATAATGTATCCCTGCAATCTCCGCACGCAAATACGCCATGAGCCGACGTATTTAAACCGCGGCCTGTTATAATATAACCGTTTTTATCAATATCCAGGGCATTCTTAACAAATCCCGTATTAGGCACCTTACCGATTGACACAAACAGGCCCTGGCAATCCATATCCCTTAGCGCGCCGGTTGATACGTCACGAAGCCTCAACCCGGAAATTGTTTTACCTCCCATTATCTGCTCAATAGTTGAATTCCAAACTATTTCAATCCTGTCATTCGCGAAGACCCTTTTTTGCAGAATTTTGGCCGCCCTTAACTTGTCCCTGCGATGCACTATGCTTACTTTTTTCGCAAATCTTGACAGAAAAAGAGCCTCCTCAACCGCTGAATCTCCTCCGCCGGCAATCACCACGTTTTTATCTTTGAATAATGCGCCGTCACATACGGCGCAATAGGACACGCCGCGGCCAATAAATTCGCGCTCACCTGCGATATCCAGTCTTTTTGGCACCGCGCCCGAGGCCACTATAACAGATATTGTATCATACATCCTGTTATTTGCGGTAACCTGCCATAATTGCTTGCTGTTTTGACCGGAATTTTTAATACCCGAAACATCTGCCGGAAGTATTTCTACGCCGAAATAACCGACCTGTTCCTTTAATTTTTTTATCAGGTCTATGCCGCTTATCCCGCCGGGGAATGCGGGAAAATTCTCAATTATAAAAGCGTACGCGGCCTGGCTGGCAACCAAGGGGTCTTCTATTATAAGAGCCCTTAGATTTGCCCTCAATACATATAAAGCCGCTGTCAGCCCGGCAGGACCGGCGCCTATTATTATAACATCGTAAATCAAACCTTGCCCCTTCTCCTAATAGTTTCCGCGGCGCTGATAGGTTTATGCCCGGGGGATTTTTTACCGTCATATACCGTCACCACCCGAAGCCCCTTGAATAATTTTTTTACTTTGCTTATCGCCTCTTTTGATACAGGCCTTGCCCCTGAAGGCCTTAAAGGCGTATTAATATGCACCTCGTCAGGGCCAATAGAGCGGGCTATAGCGGCCAGTTTTTTCGCGTAACGTATATTATACGGAGTAAACATTATCTGCAGGGCGAATATTCCTTTATAGCCCCTCCTAAATGTCTTTATACCGTCAATTATACCACGCAGTTTAAACCCCTTATGCGGCTTATTAACAGCATTGAATACCCGGCTTGAGGCAGAGTCTAATTTTGCCTCTACCAAATCCGCCCCGGCAAGCGCGCGGCGGACGGAACTGTTGCCAAGCAAGGTAGAGTTGGTAAAAACAGCTATCTTTTCTTTTCTTGACCGTCGCACCGCCTCTATAAGTTCGTCAAGGTTCCGGGCCATCGTGGGTTCGCCTGTTCCCGAAAAAGTAATATAATCAACTTTTATCTCCGGCAATCTTTTGAGTTCGCGCAAGATATCTTTCGATAAGACAAAAACCTTTCTTTTGCGGCTTAAGGCAGGCGAAGGCCCGAGTTGACAATAAACGCAATCAAATGTGCATACTTTGCGTTGTGTTGAAATAGGGTCAATGCCTAAAGAACTACCCAATCTCCATGAATTAACAGGCCCATATATAAATTTAAAATTCATTGTATTAGTTTCTTATTTAGAATAATATTAGTATATAGAAACATCCGGCAGATGTCAAACAGTTACATTAACCGGTAAAATAAGAAACAATTTTTATGCTTTTACAAAATACGCCTCTTAAGGCATTTTGGGTAAAAAAACCTTGCGCTTGATTCGGACGAAAAAAAACCTTTTAAAAACGTCCGGGGGTCCGGTATGCGCGATAACAGTTTTTGATCTTTGCTTAAATCCTAAAAAATACAAGCTCCAAAGCCCTGCATGCCAAAGGCTACCATGTCTTTCCAGTCAGCACTTCAAAGGCTTGGATATATTTCTCTCTGGTTTTTAGAATGACCTTTTTAGGCAATTCCGGAGCAGGAGGGGTTTTGGGCCAGCAGATTGACTCCAGATAATCCCTTACAAACTGCTTATCAAAGCTTGGTTGAGGCCTTCCAGGCGCGTATCCATTCTTGGGCCAGAAGCGGGACGAATCAGGGGTAAGGGCTTCATCTATAAGTATTATCCTCCCCTCATATATGCCAAATTCAAATTTGGTATCAGCTATAATAATACCTTTTGACTCCGCGTAATGACTGGCCTTGCCGTAAATAGCGGTACTTATCTCTTTTAATTCAGAGGCTGTGTCTTTACCGATTGTTTTTTCAACAAAATCCATCGTCACGTTCATGTCATGGCCCGCGTCTTCTTTTGTTGACGGAGTGAATATAGGCTCTTTTAATTTATCCGATTCTACCATGCCCGGGTCAAGTTTAATACCGCATATAGATTGGGATATTTTGTATTCTTTCCATCCTGAACCGGAAAGATACCCTCTTACCACGCACTCAACGGGTATAGGTTTCGCCTTTCTGGCCAGCATTGACCGGCCCTGCAAGATTTTTTGGTATTTATGCAAATAGGCCGGGTATTCTTTGACTGATGCCGTAATAAAATGGTTAGGAATAATATCCCTGGTAAAATCAAACCAGAACATGGAAAGCCTTGTAAGCACTTCTCCTTTATCTGGAATACAGGTAGGCAAGACAAAGTCAAAACAGGATATCCTGTCCGTTGATATCACCAACAGGTTATCTTGCACATCATAGACATCCCTGACCTTACCCCTTTTAAACAACTTTAAGTCGGGCAAGTCGCTAACATTTAAAATATCTGCCGGCATATTATTGCCTCCCTAAATTTTTGGATTTTCCGTAAATTTTATGATATCATTCATCATCCTGACAGACTCCGACGGATACCTGCCTAAAGCCGTCTCGGCTGACAGCATAACAAAGTCAGTCCCGTCAATAATAGCATTTGCGACATCCGCTACTTCCGCGCGAGTAGGCCTTGGATTTTGCGTCATGCTTTCAAGCATTTGAGTCGCGGTTATCACGGGTTTTTTTGCTCTGTTGCATTTTTTTATAATCATCTTCTGGATCATGGGTACCTTATAAACCGGTAAAGACACGCCCATGTCCCCGCGGGCAATCATTATTCCGTCCGAAACGCCTATGATTTCATCAATATTCCTTATGGCTTGTTTGTTTTCTATCTTGGAGATGACCATGCATTTATGGCCAATACCAAGCGCGGCCCTGACAGTCAGCACGTCCTTTTTTGAGCACACAAACGACTGCGCCACATAGTCTATATCATTCATTTTACAAAAAATAATATCATTAAGGTCTTTTGTATTGATCTTGTTAAATTCAAGCCGGGCCTCCGGTATATTAATACCCTTATGGCTTTTTAATAATCCGCCCGCCGTAACCCTTGCCTTTAGGCAATTCCTGCCGCGGCCTGTCACTACCAAAGCGATATTGCCGTCATCAATATAAATATAATGCCCTTGTTTTACGCCGCGCAAAGAGCCTCTGTAATCAAATGGAATCGCGGGCAATTCTGTGCCGCCATCCTCCTGGCTAAGGCATACCCTCTGGCCTTTTTTGAGCTCAATTGGCGCCTCTATGCGGCCGACCCTTACGCGGTGGCCCTGTAAATCACCTAATATTTTTATGCGCCTCCTGTACCGCATATTCAGGGCCCTGATACTTTTTATCCTGGCTGTCATTTCTTCTGTCATTGCATGCGAAAAATTAAGCCTGGCAACATCCATACCGGCAAGCATCATCTTCCTCAAAACCGTTTCGCTTGAAGAAGAGGGCCCTATAGTACATATTATTTTAGTCTTAACCATAAAACCGCTTTTTACCTTTCTATTAGCAATGCCGTTTTTGACATCAGGAGATATTTTTAAAACAAAACGTCAAAAGCATTTTTAAGGCGTATTGATAAAAAGTGCTTTTTGACGAAATAATTACGCGGTCCGGCATTTAACATATCGTTAAAAGATACCGGTTTGCGTATACCAATCAGGGAATCAAAAGAAAATACGGGGTATGCGCAAAAAAATAGCAGGGCCGAATAGTCCGGCCCTCGTTAATATGCAAAAAAGCAAACACGGCATACAGAGCGCTTGCACGGCAAAAACTATTCAATAGGCAATATGATCTTTTGCCCCTTCTTAAGTTTGTTGGGGTTGGCGATTTTATCTTTATTCAATTCGTATAGATACTGCCAGCGGTGGGCCGCGCCCAGATGTTCCTTGGCTATCTTTGAAAGCGAATCCCCGGCCTGAACAATATATTCTTTGGTGGCTACCTTGATTTCGGCCTCAATTTTTTTCTCTTCCTGCAAAAGAAACTTATCCTCACCTATCCTTTTAACCTCCTGGCCGGCTTCAATATCAGGATATGGTATCATCACCTCTTCAACTTCAGCTATCATAAACTGGGCGTTTCTGTCTTTCTGCATACCAACCAGATCGGTAACAGGGGCAACGGCATCCAGTTTACCGCGGCTGACTATCAAGACCCTATCGGGATGAATACCGCCTTCAAGCATAAACTTTTTAACCGCCTCACCCCTCTGCCGGCCAAGTTTTTCATTATACGTTTCCGAACCGCGTATATCACAGTTGCCGGTAACGAGTATGCTCGCGTAAGGGTTTCTCCTCATTGTATCTGACGCTTTTTTAAGAATGGCCTTGGCATCGTCTCGTAAATCAGATTTATCAAAATCAAAATAAACTTTAACATTGCTTAAAACCTTTTTAATCAGCAGTGACGGCCTTAATTCCTGCGCCGCCGGCGGGTCAAGCTCTTCTTCTTTATAGTCAAAAATTATTTTATACACATATATATACCCTCTATTACCCCATGGCCTTATTTCACCGGGTTCCATTGGCCACCACCAATATCCGCTTTTATTTTCATCTTTTACAGGAGCCGGCCTGGCATCGGTAGGCCACCATTCAAAATGTTTCTGCATCTGCTTGATTTGCTGCATTTTCTGATCTTCTTTGGACAATTTTTCAGCAATAGAATGATTGCAGAAAATCAAAAACACGGAAAAGACCATGATAAATATATTAATTTTTCTACAGAACATCTGCGCCTCCCCGAATTAAATTAAAATAAAAACCAAAAAAGCCGCGCGCCCGCCGGTTATCATTAAAAACAGGCGCATCTGCCGGCTCATCATGTGACATTATAAAGCTGTGCATATAACCCGCTTAACATTCTTTCATCAAATTATAGCATAAAGCCCTGTTTCGTCAATACAATTCAGGCTGATTTTGGTTTTGTAACCATACGGCCCGGCAGAGCAAGAATATATTTAGCTAAAAATATCTAAACACCTTGACCCGCTTTGCGTTTTCATATAAAATTAAACTAATTTTATCTAAAAAATTGTCACTATAAATATATGAAAAAAATTTTAAACCATACAGCAATCCTGCTTATAGCCCTGTCATTGAGCTCATGCGCCGGAGAGCGTCCGGGCCCTGTTATATACACGCCCAAAAGGGTCTTGACCGAAACGCATCAACCTGTCGCAAGGCGCGATACATATCATATCGTAGCCCCGGGCGAGACACTATGGCATCTAAGCAGGGCATACGATGTTGACCTGAAAGATATCGCCGCGGCTAATTGGATAAAAACCAACACGGAATTAAAAAGCGGGCAGCACATACTGATACCTAATGCCGCTCCGGTAAAGCCGATAATACCACTGTTTCCTTCGGATAAATGGAAATATATCATCATCCACCACACCGCTACCGACACAGGAAGCGCGCTATTGCTTGACAAATCCCACAAAAACAAGGGCTGGGCCGGTTTAGGTTACCATTTTGTCATCAATAATAATACCGAGGGTAAACCCGACGGGCACTTAGAGTCTTCTCTTAGATGGCTGCGGCAGGAAAACGGCGCCCATTGCAAGGCATCGGGCATGAACGAAAAAGGCATCGGAATAGCGATTGTAGGCAATTTCAGTAATGTATACGTAAGCCGCAAGCAATTAATAACACTTGTTTATACCGTTAATGTCTTGAAAAAATACTACAATATCCCAAATTCAAACATAATGGGCCATCGCGATGTTTGCGGAGCTAATACCGAGTGCCCGGGCACGCATTTCCCGTGGCAGGAATTCATAAGCCGTATTGACAAATAAAAACACCACTCTAACACCGTTTAAACAAAAATATCCTCAAGAACCTTCGACATACATTACGCGGCACGGGCGAGTATTTGGGCTATATTGTTTTTCTTGATTGCCTGTCCGATGTTCCGGGACGCGGAAATCTCGGAGTAATACTTGTCTATCATCCGTTCAGCGATTTGGGCTTTGTCCTCTCTGCCCTGCCTTTTGGCCTCCTCCAGCAATCTCTTTGATTCCTCAAGGATATGGGCCAACGCTTTTTGACGATACCATTGCATAAACGAAACGCCTCCGTGCAGTTCAACCAGCATTTTTTTCTGCTCCTGGCTAATGCCCTCTATGTTTTCCATGGTTAAATCTTCTATTACTGCTGAATCCTTTTTGTAGCCCCACATCCTTAAACCTGTAATTTTTCCATTGCCGTCCCGTTTAAAAAATGTGACTATAGCGCCCATGTCGGAATATCCTTCCGACATTTCATTATCTATATTGGCAACACCAGTGCCTGATTTCAAATAAAGATATATCCACGGTAAGGCCGTAGTCTGGTCATCAAATTTTTTACGCTCATTATGCCCCCAAAACACCAAGAAAGATGATTCCCTGTCCACAAAAACCTGATTCACGTGGCCCAGGATTTCGTGCCCCAGGCTTTCCAGTCCTCCGGCATCAATAAATTTTTTTACGGAAACAGCCTTGGCATAAGCGGTCCTATCCGAATACCAATCGTTGATCGTTGTAAATATACTGCCGAGCTTATCCCACATCTGCCTGCGAAATTCATCGGAATCAGGTATAGTATCCATGCCCTCAAAAAAACTTCTGACATCATCGGACATAAGTTCCAGGGCAGGCAGGCCGCGCAGGCCTTTATAATAAACGGCGAACCCTCCGCCATTATTATAATCCACGGGAAGTATGCTGTGCATATGAAGGTTACCCAGTATATCAACGTAAAAGAGCCTGAAATTTTTTAACTCCCACAATGCTGCGTCAATAATTTCCCGATCCTGCCGGTAATTGTCAAGATTGACTTCGTCAAAATCAATAAGCGGAATATTTACAAAATATTTGATGTTTAATTCTCTTATGATACTATTGTATTCTTGCCTTTTAAGCCTTAAATAGGACAGTGTCTGGCTAAGAATATCCGGCAGGGGGAATTCATCCTTGCGCTTATATGAGGGGTCGTCTTTATTTAGTTCATTTTGTTTACGTATATCGGCATTCTTCTTTTTTAACTCCTTTAGCTCGGTTTCAGATTTTTCACGTATATGATTTAAATCAATAGGGGATAGTTTTTCGTGATACACTGATAATTCAATATTCGCGAGGTCTAAAGATTGATTGAAACGCCTTTCATTTATCCTTTCAAGTTCTATATCTCCCCACCCGGAATGACAAAACGCGTCCTTAGACCAATAGCCTATGCCATGAGTTTTTTCAAAACTAACACCCAGCTCTTCCGGAAGAAGGTGTATACCGAGCACAGACATTGCGCGCCAAAAATCATGATTACCTACAAAAGGCTTTGCTTTTCCGCTGTCTCTCAACCATTTGACCAATTCCAGGGTCTGGGTAGGTTCATTACCTCTGTCATACTTATCATTAAGGCCTATAAATCTTATATGTTCATCTTCTACGATAATACCGTATTCAATCAGACGTTCTTTTAGGTCATCAAGATTATGGATATCTGGATAGATGTCTGATGGCAGGCCCAGGGCAAATCCGGCAAGGCCCATCGCCCTGCGGGCGCCGCCATGAATATCCTGCATGGTAGCGATAACCGGCAGTCTGCCACTTCCCGGCTCTTCCAACTCTTTATTTAACTCACCCACAATATAAGCCTGCTCAAGTATCCTGCGTTCCGCGTCCCAGAAATCAAATATAAGAGAAAAACAAAACCGGATATAACGGTTTTCCCGTACAGAATACAGATGTTCGGACTCGGACAAGGTATTAGCCAGCTCATAGTATTGCTGCGGGCTGATTGAGGCCTGGCCGTTGCCAGCTGAACTTATATTCAATGTTTTATATATATGTTTAACCGCGGCATGGATACCGCGGTCAATCTCATTTCCAAAAACCAAAGAACAATAAGCCATGCGCCATTTAATAGGCAGTTCATACAACCTATATTTATCAAAAACCTCTTCCATCTTCTCCTGCAAAAGCGTCATAAAGCAATTACTATCGCTGTTTTTGTGCATGCAATCGGCGTTTTGCCTCTTCCAGTCATTCATCTCGCTTACAGCCCTCAAAAAATCCTTCTTCTCTAAAACACCACGGCCATCTTGAAAAAAATTACGCGTTAATTCGCCTTTCAAGCCTTCCAGGGATGCCGCAGGCCTTAGCGCGTAAGCAAGCATATTAACCGGCGAAATTGTACAATTAGAAAAAATAACGTTTACAACAAACAGCACTGCTACCGGCAGCAAAAAAAATCTCTCTTTCATTTTTAACCTCTTAAGAAAATAGGTAATCTGTTTGGATAAGTTATTAAAGTTGTTAACTAATTTTTATAAAAGATTATTTTAAATATATCACATCCGCGTTAAGCAGTCAAGCCATAATACTGGGTAAGTGATTTTTTTAAAATGCAGGTAAGCTTGAGGCAGATACGCTTAAATACAAAATAATATAATATTTATTAACTAAACGCGATGAATTAGTCTTAATATAAAAAACACTGTTACATAGCGGAACTATATCCGGCAAGATAACCTGTGGAAAAAGCCGCCTGTAAATTAAACCCGCCTGTATCAGCGTCAACGTCTATCATTTCTCCGCAGAAATAAAGGCCCTTTATCTTTCGTGACCGCATTGTGCGGGGGTCAATACCCTTAAGGCATATCCCGCCTCTTGTAATAATAGCAGTCTCAAGCCCGCAGCAGCCTTTTATCTTTAGTTCAAATCCTTTTAACAGGGCTGATACGCGGGCGCGTTCTGCCTTGAGCAGGCGGCTTAAATTTTTATCCGGGTCAAATCCAAGAGTTTGCAGAAAAACATCAGACATGCGGAGCGGTAAAAAAAGACGCATCAGTCCCCGTAATGACATATTGGGTGAAATTTTGGTTTGGCGCAATATCCTATCCTGTATCCGGTCCTCTGAAAGTGAAGGTTTCATATCCAAAAAAGCCTTAACCTGTTCTCTATTTTCAAGCCAGTCAATAACCTTCGCGCTGGCAGACAATACCAATGGCCCGGATATGCCTTTTCGCGTAAAAACAATCTCTCCTATATCCGTTAACAAGGCCTTGCCTGCCGACGACCTGAACATAATCCTGATATTTTTAAGCGATAAACCGTTTAATCCGTAATTATCGCGGCATAAGAGGGCGGTCAGAGCAGGCCTAAAGCCGGATAATCCAATGCCGTGTCTTTTTAATACCGTAAACCATTTACCGTCCGAACCGGTAAGAGGATATGAGGCTCCGCCTAAACAAAGTATCACCTTGTCCGCAAGCATCCTCTTGGAACTGTCAACGATAACCCCTTTCACCGTGCCATCGCAAATAATAAGGTCATTGAATAATACGCCTGTCAGCAGTTTTACATTCTTAGAGCGCATCTCTTTTTCCAATACGTCCAGCACAGAGGCTGACTTGTCGGAAACAGGAAATACCCTGTTCTGCCTTTCAATCTTCAGGCCTAATCCTCTTTTTTTAAAAAAATCCATCAAGTCCTCAACAAAGAAACTATTGAAAGCGTCTCTTAAAAACTCCCCTTTTCCATTAAAATGGCTGAAAAACTCATCCATCGGGCAGGCATTGGTTAAATTGCAGCGGCCCTTGCCGCTTAACAAAAGCTTTCTGCCCGGCAAATGATTACGCTCTATAAGAGTAACGTCAGCCCCTGATAGGGCCGCGCTTATTGAGGCCATCATACCGGCAGGGCCGGCTCCAACAACAATTACGCGATTCGCGTCAGGCATGCTTTTTTATCCCTTTTATGCTTGTTTAAAATCCGGAGCTATTATACTTTTTCAATACCGTCTTTCTTCACCCACCCCTGCCTGCCGTCAGGCCGCTTGACCCTTATCCATCCCTGGCCATGATCAACAATAGAAACCTCCTGGCCCGTATCCAATAAAAAATAAACTGTGGCTGTATCAAAAGGTTCAAATCTCGCCTCAAGCCCTTGGTTAACGACAACAGCTTTCTTATCCAGATAGTTTTGTTTCAGGTTACAATAAAACACAAATGAAAATATGGTAAGCAATACCCCGGATGCCCAAACCAGGCAAATCAAAAATCTCTTACCGCGGGTTTTAAAAACAAGGGCCAAAACAGCCAATGCGAATAAATAATATAAAAATATAAAAATGTATGCCGCGGCATCCAGGGTAAGCTTTGATGACAACCGAAAAACTTGGTTCATTAACGGGCCCCGGTGAGGCGGCCTTATATTGTTTTTTACAAGTGATCGCGCGTATTCTATGTTTGACATCAAATCATGGTCTCGCGGCATCAATTTTAAAGCCAATAGATAATTCGCTATCGCCCTGCCCAGGTCGTTATTTTTAAAATAGGCATTGCCCAGGTTATAATACAAGGCCCCGGACTCAAGCCCTTTATTTAAAATCTCTTTGTAACCTGATACAGCCTTTTCGTAATCCCCGCGCGCGTAATCTACATTTGATTTTACGTATAATTTTCGCTCTTCTGTAAAATCCGCGGCACACGCGCATGCGGACAGGCTCAGCAAAAAAAACGTTATCAGAATATATTTTGCGTTCATCCTTAGCGATCTTTCCAGTTTGCCCACAATAGACCTGAATAATTTATACGGTTTTTCCATGTCTTTTGTCCGCGCTTTTAATGGAGCATACCGTGCCATGTCACATATATTAAAAAATTCTTCTATTTCTCTTATAATATCGTCCGGGATTGCCTCTTTGCGAAGACTGGGGACGATATCACCGGTTATGCCGGCTGACGGCAGGTGGAATTTATCGCCTAAATATTGTTTAAGGC
Source organism: Candidatus Omnitrophota bacterium (assembly GCA_028716165.1). NCBI lineage: Bacteria > Pseudomonadati > Candidatus Omnitrophota > Candidatus Omnitrophota bacterium. The sequence continues at coordinate 27,084 of JAQUQI010000004.1, read as the reverse complement.
CTCTTATGGCGTACTGGAAAAACCTATCGCCGTCACCCTTAGCCATTGCGTTATCCATTTCTTTGATATTTTTCAGCGCGATTTTATGGGCGCGGCATTTTCGCGCGTATCCGGCGTCGGAATTAAACCTCTCGTATCTGCGCTTAATTATCAAGGCTGACGGCACAAGAACAAATGGTATAAATAATATGACAAAAAACAGGCCGCGAAGGCAAAATGGCCTGCCGGCAGGCCTTAATAAACCTAAGCCTTCTTTGATATAAACGATGTCCTTTCCCAATGCCTCAATCTGATCTGCGTCCCGGTTACGGTCAATATCAGGCGATGATACTATCAAGCGTTCCCGGCCCTCCGGATTTGGCATTACTTCAATGGGAATCGGCAGGCTTTTAATGGTCTTATACGCCTTGAGGGCTGGGTCAAAAAAACTAAAAGTAAAGGCAGGTATCTCTTTTACCGAATCGCTTATTGGAATAATAACCTGCTGGAAAACCTTTTTGGAAAATGACTGTGAAACCTCGGGTTCGTATTTTTTAAATCCGTCTTCTTTTTCCAGGAGAGGGGCTATAACAGTATCAAAATTACCGCTTCCTTGTATCTCAATTGTAAGAGTTATCGGATCTCCGGCATTTACCCTGTGCGGAGAGGCCTTGACAGACATGGCAAATTCCCCTACAGCGCCCGAAAAATCGCCTGGCCTGCCTTCGTCAGGAAGAGGCATTACCTCAACGGCAAATTCATTGGATTTAAAACTTGCCGGCCGCGCCTCATAACCTGTGAAAAAATCCTCAAAAGGGTCTGATGTAAAAAAAGACATACTTTTTCTTCCGGCGGATTTTTTATAAACAAGATTACAGGCTATTTCAGCCGGGCCGATGGTAAACCTGCCCGGATAGAGGCTGTATAAGAATGTCTCAAACGCGACCACATTATAGCTTATCCCGTTTGCGAGTTTGGTATACTGTGACGGCTTGCTCCATTTGTCCATCAAAAAACCATCATGGGCATATTGAGGATATGCTATATCACGCACAGCCAGGTTATTTATGTATAATGATATGGTTACCGGGAGTTTTTCACCCGCGTAAACTGCCTCTTTTGCGGCGTCAAGAATCAAAAACACGCGCTTATCATGATCGTTTCCGTCCGGCAGAGCTTGCCCTTCGTCAGCAAAACCCTGGTGCCCGGCCTGCGGCTCTGACACGTCCATATTTATAGGCTCGGACACATATACCTTGCCTTTGTATTCAACCTCAAAACCGGGAATGATTAAGGAACCTGTTTTTATGGGGGTCAATATATAATTATGGGTTATGGAACTGGAACGGGCTCCATTGATTATAGATATACGCGTCGCGGGGCCGATATAACGCCAATCAAAACCTTCTATCTGTTTCAGGTCAGGGGCGGGTAAATCCTGTGAGCCTGAAAAAGTCAGAGAAAGGTTAAACGCGGAGTTGATAAACACTTTGTTGCTGTCAACGCTCGCGTTGAATTCAAAGTCATCGGCCAAGGCGCAAGGCCCGAAATGCAATACTAAAGACATTAATATTATAATTTTTTTCATATTCATCATTATATCACCAGTCCTTATCAACAGGAACACTCTGTCGTGATTGTAATTTTTCTGAATACATGCCTTTTGGCTGTTCATGCCTTGAATAGCTATCCAATAAAGCCTGTGCCGACACAAGCGATATATCCAGGCTTTCATCGGATGCGGAGCCGGCGCTGGCCTGGCGGTTATTTGAGCCTTCCTTTTTTATACCGGTCGTGCCGTTATTTTCTTGTTCAATCATTTTTGACACATCTTGCTGTCTCTTTTGATCCTGGCCGGATGCCGTGTCATGGCTTTCATCAAGGCCTTGTTGGCTTCCAGCATCCTGATCTTCCTGATCTTCCTGCTCTTTTTGAGCAGAGCCCGCCGCGGCAGACTGTTGGCCGGCATTATCGCTTTGCTGGTCGGGGGAGTTTTTCTGATCATCCTTTTTTTTGCCGCCGCCTTCAGGTTTTTCGGGGCAGGATTGTTGTTTCTCATCCTGCCTCTTTTCTTTTAATTTTTCAAGTTCGGCACGGGCCAGAGCATAATTATACTTCGCGTCCTCATCTTTTTCATCCATTGCCACAGCATGTTCATAATGCCTTACAGCTTCCTCCAAAAAAGCGATAGCCATACCAATATCCTGGCCCTGTCCGGCCATGGCCAGGCAATATTCACTATTAGCCAGATTATAAAAAGACTTCTGGGCCAGAACACTGTCTTTATCATTAATAGCCCGCTCAAAATATCCTTTTGCAGAGGAATAATTCCCAAGCCTGTAGGACGCCGCGCCGGCATTGTAATTTACAATGGCCGACTGGCTGTCAGATGAAAGCGCCTTTGAATATTCTTCAAGCGCTCTGCTGTAATCATTTTTGGCATATAAAGCGTTTCCCCTCTTTATCTGGTTTTTAATGGACGCGTCGGCGGAGCAGGGCAGGGATAAAATGCCTGACAGTAAAGCAACAGTTAAGATACTCTTTCTGCTATTCATATGCTTTTATCTCATCGTTTATAATAACGGCCGCAATTAACAGCAGGAAAGCCGTGAAAACAGTTATCTGAAATCTTTCATGGAATATTTTATCCTCGCGGAGCGAATTTGCGGTCTTTATCATTCCGGAAAGCCTTTGGTTATAAATATATTCAAGGCCAAAATCAGCGCCGCTTGAACGGACATAAGCACCGCCTGTGATCAATGCTATCTTTTTCAGGATATCCTCATTAAGCCTTGTCTTTACCACATTACCATGCCCGTCTTTTAAAAATATCTTTTTGCCGGATTGATCCGTGACAGGTATGAGCTCCCCTTCGGTCGTCCCTATGCCGAGACAATATATAACAATACCTTCTCCTTTGGCCTGTTGGGCCAGAGATAAAGCGCCGGTATCATGGTCTTCGCCGTCAGTAATCAATATCAAAACCTTATCCTTTGATTGCGATCCTTTGTAAGCGTCTCGTGCCTGTCTTATGGCGCTTGACAAACAAGTACTGCCGCGGGGTATAGTGTCCGTATCCAGAGAATCCAAAGCAAGAATAAAACCGTTATAATCGGAGGTAAAGGGGCACTGGATAAAAGCCGAGCCGGCAAAAGCTATTAGCCCTATCCTGTCGCCTGAAAGCTTTGATAATACCAAATCTTTGATTGCCAATTTGGAGCGAGTCAGCCTGTCGGGTTTTATGTCAACAGCCAGCATGCTGTTTGAAACGTCCACGGCAAACATGATATTAATACCTTTTCTTTTTATCTTCTGCCATTGGAAACCCCACTGCGGGCGCATAAGCGAAAAAACACACAGCAATAAAACCAACACAGTAAGCGCTTGGCAAAATCGCTGTCTTTTAAAACTCGTGTCGTTGACAAGAAAACGAATTGACCCGTCACGGGCAAATAGGCCTAAAATACTTTTTTTCTTTCTGCCGGCCCAGGCCAAAAAAACAATCGCCGCCGCGATAACCCATAACCCGTGTATATAATGTAAGGATTCAAACCGCATATTATGGCACTTTCCTGAACATAGTATTTGACAAAATCGCGTGGAGCAGTATCATAATCATGGACGCTACAACAAAAGGAGGAAAAAGCTCCTTATACCTCCGGTATCCGGCGTCTTCTATCTTTGCCTTTTCAAGTTTATCTATATGCCCGTAAATAGCCCTGAGCGACTCTGTATCGGAGGCCATAAAATACTGCCCGCCTGTAGCCTCGGCTATCTTTCTTAACAGATCTTCGTCAAAACCGATGTCCACATTCTGATATACGATATTTCCCCATAGGTCTCTGGCGGGAAATGGCACAGGGCCATTACTGCCAAAACCGATGGTATAGATTTTTACCCCGAACGCCTTGGCCGTATTCGCGGACTGGATTGGAGAAATGTTTCCGGAATTATTTTCTCCGTCAGTCAACAATATGATGATCTTGCTTTTGGCAGAACTTTTACCCAGCCTTGACAAAGAAGACATGATGCCTGATCCGATTGCCGTACCGTCTTCTATAGCCCCTATGCTTATCCTGCGCAGGTTAGCTATCAGCCAGTCATGATCCAGTGTCATAGGGCAAACGGTATATGCCATACCGGCAAACGTTACCAAACCTATTCGGTCGCCGGGCCTGTTGCGTATAAAATTTTCTACCACATCCTTAACGACAAAGAGCCTGTTCTGACGCTTATTGCTTATTTTAAAATCCTCCGCCAGCATACTGCCTGACGAATCAATAGCAAGGACCATATCAATACCCTCTGTGTATACAACAGCATCTTCCAGCAATACGCGAGGCCGGGCCAATGCCACGATAAGGCATAACAGGGCGATAATCAGCAAATACCATAAATTGTCAGCGATTAAGATCCTGATATTGGGTCTTGGGTTTTCAAACAAGCCGGTATTTGAAAACCGGATACTCGCGCTCCTTACCCGTTTCTTACGAAAAAAAATGACCGCCGCCACAACCGGAACCAGCGCAAAGAATATGGGGTCTTTGAAAATCATTACGCATTCTCCTCCGGGCAGACGGCCTCATCAGGCTTTGTTTCATCTATAAACTGTTTTGCCGCAAGGAATACGCCTTCTATCTCTTTGCTGTCGGGAGCATACCTGGCGAACTTCACCATATCGCAACGGCTAAGAAAGTCTTTGATAGCGTTTTTCTGACGGCCTGTAAGCATATCGGCATTACGCATGGAATATAAAAACTCTTCCGTAGTCATCTCCGGCGCCCTAAGAAGAAATCTGTCTTCTATATAACGCCTGATTATGCCTGAAAGCCTGAAATAATACTCTTTGACAAGGCCTAAACGCGGAAAATCTCTGGCGCGTAATTCTTCCAAGCGGTTATACGCGGCTTCATGGGCAGGTATCTTTTCAAGGCATTCTCCTGCCGGTATATGTCTACGCTTCTTTATAATTATATAAACCGCGGCCGATAAAAGACAAAGAGCCAGGATAAAGGCCAAAATATATAACAAAACGGTATAATGGCCTCTAATAAAAACAGGCGGTTTGATGTCCCTAATAGCTCCGGAGAGAATGCTATCCATACCAGGACAACCTCCTTTTTCGGGCCCTGAAAAACTCTGCCAGCTCGCCTGCATATGGTTTGTCGGTCCGGATAAGTATGCGATCAACGCCCGCTGAAATAAAAAGTCTTTTACCCTGTTCAAGCCGGTTTTTACAACCATCTCTATAATCAGACCTGAATCTTTCGGATGACGTATCTACGGTAAGCTCCAGTCCGGTCTCCGAATCGCGTAGTTTTATAATCCCGGCATTGGGCATTTCCATCTCACGCGGATCAATAATATTTACGGCAACTATATCATGGTGCCTGTTGGAAACCGACAAGACCTTCTTAAAATCCCTGTCAAAAAAATCTGATATTACAAAGACTACCGCTTTGCGCTTAAGCGTTTTGTTTAGATACATTAAAGCCTTGTTCAGGTCAGTTCCCGTGGAAACAGGCTGATAATAAAGCGCCTCTCTTACTATCCTAAGTATATGTTTTACGCCTTTGCGGGGAGGTATCGTCTTTTCAACCTTATCTGAAAAAAGGATAAGGCCTACCTTGTCATTATTTTTGACCGCGGAAAAAGCCAGGACAGAGCTGATCTCCGCGGCTATCTGGTTTTTTGAATTAGCGCATGTCCCGAAACGGCACGACATGGAAACATCCAGCAGTATCATAACGACAAGTTCGCGTTCCTCAACAAACTTTTTCACATACGGATGCCCGGCGCGGGCGGTAACGTTCCAGTCTATGGATCGGATCTCGTCTCCCGGTATATATTCACGCACCTCATGAAACTCCATGCCTCTGCCTTTAAATACGCTGTGATAACGGCCGGCAAAATCCGAGTCTGCCATGCGAGACGTGGTTATCTGTATTTTTCGTATTTTTTTAATTATATCTTTGGGTATCATGATAATGCCTTTAAAGAATATTCACGGAACTTCTATTTCATCAAATATTTTTTTGATTATCTCCTCGGATGTCATTTCTTCGGCCTCGGCTTCATAGCTGATGATAACACGATGACGCAAAATATCCATTCCTATGCTTTTGATATCCTGCGGAGTGACATAACCGCGGCCGTTAATAAAAGCGTGCGCTTTGGCGGCAAGGTTCAGGCATATGGTGGCCCTTGGCGAAGCCCCGTACTGGATAAGGCCTTCAAGCGCGTTAAGTTTATATTTTCCCGGTTGGCGGGTGGCAAATACTAAATCCAGGATATATCTTTCCAGTTTTTCATCAACATATATTTCATCAACTACCGCCCTGGCTTTTTTTATGTCGTCACAACTTACAACAGGCTGGGCCTGCGGCCTCGGCCCGGTAAAACTCATACGCTTAAGGATTTGATATTCCTGGGCGATATCCGGATAAGATACCTTGGCCTTCAGCATAAAACGGTCCACCTGGGCCTCGGGCAAAGGGTATGTGCCCTCCTGCTCTATGGGGTTTTGCGTTGCCATGACCAAAAACGGGTCATCCATTGCGAAAGTCTGCTGGCCAATCGTAACCTGCCTTTCCTGCATCGCTTCCAAAAGCGCGCTTTGCACCTTTGCTGGGGCGCGGTTTATTTCATCTGCGAGGATTATATTGGCAAATATCGGACCTTTTTTTGTCGTAAAATTACCGTCTTTCGGATTATATACAAGAGTCCCTATAAGGTCGGCGGGTAAAAGGTCGGGGGTAAATTGTATCCTTTGAAAACTCGTATTAATAGCCTGGGACAATGTCTTTACAGAGAGCGTCTTCGCCAGTCCTGGAACACCCTCTACAAGCACGTGGCCGTTAGCTAATATGCCTATCAATAAACGGTCTATCAAATCTTCCTGGCCAACAATGATATTACGAATTTCCGATTTTAGCCTTTCTACAAACCGGCTCTCCTGCCTGACCTTTTCATTGATAGCTGTTATACCACTCATACTAAACCTCCTTTTATTCAAGGTTGATCATCTTTTGACTTGAAATCGTTTTAGGCGGCCGCAAACACCGGTCAAATCCAAATAATCCCAAACCCAAAAATCAAGATTTTAGAGGTGCTGATTTTTTTGATATCTTGTTCAGGTTTTCGCGGGCGGGATTTATATCGGGGGAATACGCATTGTTCTTAAGGCCTTGCCATACACGCAACCTGTGCTCATATCAAATCCCTGCCACCTAACAACCGATTACCGCATGCCGCGCGCCTGGTTTATTTTATAATAAAACCCTGTTTTTTGGTGTCATAATCAATAGTTATCTGAGAATGTTCTTTTATGTCATGTTTGAGTATTTTTAAGGCAATAACGTCGTATATCCTTCTCTGTATCACGCGCTTGAGCGGACGCGCTCCGAACGCGGGGTCAAAGCCTTCTCTTGCAAGCTCCTGCCTTGCCTCTTTCGTGATAACCGCTTTTACAGATTTCTCGCTCAAGCGGGACTGCAGGTCATCCAACTGCAGGCCTATGATCTTTTCCATGTCTTCCTTTATAAGTTTATTAAAAACAATAATCTCGTCTATGCGGTTTAAAAATTCGGGCCGAAAATGCTCTCTAAGCAATGCTTCAATTTTTTCTTTTACAGAAGCTGCGGCCTCTGATTCCTGGATCAGCCGCGTCCCTATATTGGACGTCATAATAATAACAGTGTTTTTAAAATTAACGACCCTGCCCTGGCTGTCGGTAAGCCTGCCGTCATCCAATACTTGCAGCAGCACATTAAATATATCAGGATGCGCCTTTTCTATCTCATCAAACAATACAATGGAATAAGGCCTGCGCCTGACTGCCTCGGTTAACTGCCCGCCTTCTTCATAACCGACATATCCTGGAGGCGCGCCTATGAGCCGGCTGACACTGTGCTTTTCCATGTATTCGGACATATCAATACGCACCATCGCCTTTTCATCATCAAAAAGAAATCCCGATAGATTTTTAGCCAAATATGTTTTGCCGACACCCGTAGGGCCAATGAACATAAAACTCCCCAGCGGCCTGTTTGGATCCTGCAAACCGCTCCTTGAGCGCCTGATCGCGTTGGATATAAGCTCTACGGCTTCGTCTTGCCCTATCACTTTTTCTTTAAGGCGATCTTCCATAAACACAAGTTTTTCAATCTCGCCCTGCATCAGCCGCGAGGCCGGCACTCCTGTCCATTTGGATACTATCTCGGCTATATTCTCCTCATTGACCTCTTCCTTTAATATCCGGCCCTGGGTTTGTATGCCGGAAAGCTCTTTATTGTACCCCACGATATCATTATTGAGTTTTATAAGACTGCCATAACGTATTTGAGCGGCCTTTTCAAGATCGCCTTTGCGTTCAGCGTCAGATTCTTCAACCTTCAGGCTTTCAATCTCTTCTTTGGTCTTTCTTATTTTACCGATAATTTCCTTCTCAACACTCCAGCGGGCACGCCAGGAAGATGTCTTTTCCTTAAGGACCGCTATCTCTTTGTCAAGGGTATTCAACCTTTGCCTGGAATCAGCGTCTTTTTCTTTTCTTAACGCCTGGCGCTCAATCTCCAACTGCATAAGCCTTCTTTCCATCTGGTCAATCTCCGCCGGCAAACTGTCTATTTCCATTTTAAGCTTGGAAGCAGCCTCATCTACCAGGTCAATGGCTTTATCGGGAAGATGCCTGTCCGTTATATACCTGTCCGAGAGCGTAGCGGCAGCAATAAGGGCGCTGTCCTTTATCCTGACCCCGTGATAAACCTCATAACGCTCCTTAAGGCCCCTTAAAATGGATATCGTGTCTTCAACGCTCGGCTGTCCTATGAAAACAGGCTGAAACCTTCTTTCAAGGGCTTTATCTTTTTCAATATATTTTCTGTATTCATCAAGCGTGGTAGCGCCTATGCACCTTAGATCCCCGCGTGCCAGTGCCGGTTTAAGCATATTGGACGCGTCCATAGCGCCCTCAGTCTTTCCCGCGCCGACTAAAGTATGTAATTCATCAATAAAAAGAATGATCTCGCCGTCCGATTTTTCTATCTCATTGAGAACAGCCTTTAGCCTTTCTTCAAATTCGCCTCTGAATTTAGACCCGGCAAGCAAGGCGCCTATGTCAAGGGCCGCTATGCGCTTACCCTTAAGCAATGATGGCACGTCATTGTAGACTATCCTCCTGGCCAGGCCTTCAACAACCGCCGTTTTTCCTGTCCCGGCTTCGCCTATTAATACAGGGTTGTTTTTTGTCCGGCGTGATAAAACCTGCATGAGCCTGCGAATCTCGCTGTCTCTGCCTATAACGGGGTCCAATTTTTCGCGGCGCGCAAGATCAGTGAGGTCGCGGGTATATTTTTCAAGGGCCTGATATTTTTCCTCGGCGCTTTGATTCGTCACCCTTTGGTTTCCGCGTATGTCTTTCAAAACAGAGAGTATGGCTGTATCGGTTATCTTGTATTTATTAAAAATACCTTTTATGTTTTTATCACGGCAGGCGCAAGCGGCAAGCAACAGGTGCTCACTGGATATGTATTCGTCTTTCAGGTATTCCGCTTTTTTGCCCGCTTGCTCAAATATGCCGCTTAATTCACTTGAAAAAAACACATCGGAGTCAGGTGACTCCACTTTGGGCGTAGCGGACAATACGGATAACACGTCTGCCTCAAAAGCATCTACGGCAATACCAAGTTTTTGAAGGATGGGCCTGGTAATACCGTCTTTTTGGCTTAAAAGGGAAAATAATAGATGCCCTGGAAGGACCTGCTGGTGATTATGCTCTCTGGCGTAAGCGGCCGCCTCTTCTATCGCGGCCTGGGCCTTATATGTAAACCTGTCAAACCTCATCGGCATATACCTCATTGGCTAATACGGCAAAGCGGTGTGGTAAAAAATATATCACAAATTTGATATTTTGTTAAGTATTTTTTAATTGGCCCTGCCATAAAATCCCGGCTGGAATACAAATATACGCCGGACACCACGCCGGCTCCGGGCAATAACCTGGTAAACCGCTTATTCCACGGCAAAAACAGCCGAAACAACCGCAACTACCTTTTTTTCAAGGGATGAAGTATCATTTTCGCCATACCACGAAACGTCGGTGGACGTAACAGGCACTATTTGAAATACGCCCATCCTGGCTGAACGTATCGCGCCTATTTTGTTTTTTGTAGAATCCGCCATGCTGACAGCCCGGCGTTTGGCATCCTCCGTAGCCATAGAAAGCATCTCCACTTTGAGATCAGACAACTTTGTGTAAAAAAACTGCGGAGGTGAGGATATAAACCTTATACCCGCGTCTATAAGTTCAGTTGACATGCGCGAGATATTATCCACTCTTATAACATCATAAGATTTTATCTCTACAACACACGAAAGTTCATATGCCTCTATCTCGTTTGTATCATGGCCTCTTTCATTCTTCCTGTATAGCGTTTTTGTATAGACCGGGGATATTGTCAATTCATCTTCTTTTATGCCTTTTAAAAACATGTAGCCTTTGACTGCCTTAAGGTCTTCCTGCAATCCGTTATAGGCGGACTTCAAGACCGGGTCCCTTCTTGAAAACTCCGCCTGCCAAACAATGTAATCCGAAACAATCTTTTTTTCGGCTGAACCGGTAACGCTGATAACCTGGCTTGAAAATTGTTTGACCTTCAAAAGGCCATTGGATAATATCATCGTTGAAACAATAGTCGCGATGACAAAACATACTCCCAGAATAATTATCTGGGTACTGCGCAAGAGCTTTATTCCTTCCATCTTAACCTCTTTAGGTTTAACAACCTCATAAGTAATTTATGCAAATCCGGAGCCGGGCGCAAAAAATTGGCGTATTGTGCGCCACAGCCGCGGCAGGCTTCATTTGTATGTTTTTCTTGGTTCTAAAAAAATAAACGCTTTTTTCAATATATCTTTTAACCCGGCAAAGGCTATCAGCTTTTCGGCTTCAATAGTATCAAGCCACCTATAATCTGTTATTTCAAGGCCGTCAACTAAAACGTCTTCGGAATCATTCCGGCACAGGAAATATACACAATGTTTCTCAATAGGGGTTCCTTCGCGGCCGGGCCTGGTACTTAATGTCCGATATGCATCTTCCTGTCTGAAGCCTTTAATGAAAACGGGATTTATGATACCCGTCTCTTCCGCGAGTTCTCTTCTGGCCGCGGCCTCTTCATCCTCTCCAGGCTCAAGATGGCCTTTAGGAAACCCCCATATCTTGTTCCTGCCGCTATAAACAAGTAAAAAAACCACGTAAGGATAAATGGTTTTTTTTCTATATACCAACGCTCCTGCCGCGAATTCTTTTTCCAGCATTATCACATCATCCTCAATCCGATTTTTTAAAAAAAGCCAGGGGCAGACAATAAACAGGCGTGAATGTATCTTATTCCCCTTACCCGTAATAAAAATACGGGCAAGGGGAATAAGTATATTATTACTTAAATGCGCCTAAATCCTTCTTTGCCTGGTCAAGCATGCCTTTGGCCTGGGCCTGTAGCTGATTCTTAGCCTTCGCCAAAAGGTCTTTAGCCGCCTGTGAATCCTTGTCAAGATATACCAGAATATGCTGCGCTATATCAACCGCGGACTGGAAATCTTTTGAATTATAAAACGCTTTTGCCTGCGAAACGAGATAATTAGTTTTTTCCCCAACAGTCTGCATCGCCTTGGCAGTATCTATAGCGGCTCTGCTTGACTCGGCTTTTTGCGCGCCGCATCCTGAAACAATAAAGCTTGTTACCATACACGCGATAATTAAAACACAGGATAATCGCTTCATATGCTCACCTCATTTTTAAAAAAAGTTTTAGGCGCCCGATAACGCCTGTTACTAAAATTCGGACTTCAATCGCTTGCGCCGGCTAAAAACCTCTTTTCCGGACATTCAACAGTTCTCATCACCCCCTTTTTTATTCTTTTCTTTTGTCTGACATGAACAGCAGACCGGACATTCCTCGCCGTCTTTTGTGCCGTCAAATTCACTTAAGCATACAGCGCACACAAGTTTCATCTGTATCCTCCTTTATATTGTTCATCCGGCTCGGAACTTAACAAAAACAAAAACCTCCGCCCACTATTCGGATAGACGAAGGTATCAATCGCATAATACGCGCCTCATATGCACCTCATTTACGATATTTTAAATAAATTTATACCATAAACCGTGTTTATATTGCAAGATGTTTTTCAATATGCCAAGACACTCCGTTTATCAGGGATTTTCCAAACTACCGCGCGGATTTTTCCGGCAAAAAATATAAATAGTTTTTCAGAAAAAACTGCGCCGGTCATTTCAGATAATCCATAAGTCAATCACTACGCTATGGGCAAATCCGGACATAAGTACGGGCAGGGTTTATTGTCTTGTATTAACCCGCAGTCCTTAGAGCACGGCACCATGACAACGGTCACCTCACTGCCCGGGACCCCTGCCGCTATGTCCTTTTCTATCCGCGATACTATCTCATGCGCATGAAAAAATTTCATGTCTCTGGGCATTATTACTTTTAGTTCAATAAATTTTTTATGGCCTGCCGTTCTTGTCTTAATGTCCTTAAAATTGCAGTAATAATCCAAATGACGGGCAAGCCTTGCCACAACCTCAAGCTTGCTGGGTTCTTCAATTGAAGCGTCAAGCAGGTTCACGAATGCCTGCCTTGCCAGTTTGGCAGAAGGCAATAATATAGCCATGCTTACAAATATGGTAACAACAGGATCTATATAATCAATTATACCATCGGGTAAAAAACCTTTTGATAAGATAGTTACTAGAAATGCGCCGGCTATTGCCGTGGAAATAAAGCCTTCCAATACATAGTGAATGCTTTCAGCTTTTACGGCGGGTGAGGAACTTTTTTTTGCCATACGGAATAATAGTGATGCCCCGATAAAATTCAATGACAGGCTCATCACGCTTGAGGCAAAACCTATCCACGGAAGCGTAACGTAATGCGGCCTAAAAAGCGCGGCAAAAGCTTGAAAAGACATGATAACAGCGATACCGATAAGCACAATGCCTTCCATGGCCTCGCATACATGCTCAACCTTGCCATAACCGTAATTATGCAAAAGATCGGCCGGCTTGACTGAAAGTTTCAGGGAATTATAAAGTATTATAGAAACCGTAAGGCCCACAACCGTTATGGCAAAGTCCGTGGTAACGGCCAGGGAATGCACGATTATAAGCGCGGCGAGTTTAAAAACAAAAAGCACGGTATTAAACCAAAGGCTTATTTTCGCGGCCTTCATCATATACTGCTTTTTTCTATTCATATATCCGATCCTGCATAAAATTTCAGGATTTGTTATTGCGGTTTTTTAGGCTTTCTTAAAAACGCTATGGGATTTATGTCTTAAAATTATACAATTATCATGTCGTTTTGGCAAGCACATACAATAGATGTTTTATGCGATAACATTACCGGTTTTGACGCGCTGCGGTTTCGCGAAAAGTCATCGTTTATCCAGGTTATCTTCCACTTCCCGCAAAAGGTTATCCACCTCTTCAAGCCTGATCGGCTTGAACAATATCCTCAAAGCCCCCTTGCTCGTCAGCTTTCTTTGGGTTGACTCGTCACGATAAGCCGTTATTATTACAGGTATAGTATCCGGGCTTATCGGCTTTAGCCTTTCCAGCACATCATCGCCGTCAATGCTTCCGATACCGCTAAGTTTTAAATCGCACAATAAGACATGCGGCCTTTCACGTTCTAATATCTCAAGAGCTTGTTCTCCCGTGTATGTGTTAAATACCTCGTAATTCAAAGACTTTAGGTATTTGGAAATAGAATCTGAAAATTCTTTTTCATCATCAACTATCAAAACTTTTAACGCGCCCATGAGACACCTCACGCTTTTGGAAATTCCAAATAAAACACAGTCCCCTTGCCGACTTTGCTTTCAACTCTTATTTCACCTTTGTTTCTCCACACAACCTCCCTGACTATAGAAAGCCCGTAACCATTGCCATCCGATTTTGTGGTATAAAAAGGCTCAAAGATCTTTTTAATCTTATCTTCCGGTATGCCGCATCCGGTATCAGAAACTTCTACCTTGATTTTTCCGGAATCCTCTTTCGCGTTTATTGCTATCTCTCCTTCTTCTTTTATCGCCTGCGCGGCATTTCGTATAAGATTAAAAAATATCTGCTGCATTTGATCTTCATCGGCAAGAATATCCGGCAAGTTCTCCGGTATATTTTTACTGGTCTTTATCTTATCAAGCGTCAGTTTATGGCCAAGAATATCAAGGGCGGCATTGACACTTTGGGCGACATTGACCTTTTTAGATAAAACTGTCTTTGTGGGTTTGGCGAAACCAGATAACTTGCATGTGATATCGGCCACTTTATGTATTTGGGTTATTGAACGATTCAATACATCTTTGACATCAGAAAGTATTTCATCCTGCGTTTTGTCTTTATACACTCCTCTTTCCAGATCAGCCATAAATATCTGCATACGCATACTCATATTATTCAGCGGATTACATACCTCGTGATTGATACCGGAAGCAAGCGTTCCTATGGTAGCCAGTTTTTCATATTGAGCGGCCTGCGCGAAAAGCCTGGCATTGCTTATGGCAATAGACAAGGCCTTGGCCAAAGTGGACAATATGTCAATATCATCAAACGTATAAGGCTGGTCGGATTTTTTAGGGCCAAGGCTTAAAACCCCTACAATATCATTATGTATGGTAAGCGGTATGCAAAGTTGGGACTGTATACTCAACATCTCTTTCTTTATTTCATCAGAAGCCTGTAATTCGCGGGTGTAGCTATTATAAATAACGGGGGCCTGTGTAATCTTGAAATAATTAATTATGCAGCCGTCTCTTTTAAGGACAGATCCGCGCCTATTCCCTTCAGAAGAGTCATAAATTTCATAAAATGTTTCGTCCCTGCTTAATAAGAAAATCGCGCAATTTTCTAAATACAAGTTCGTGACCAATGTTTCAATTGTGATCCTGCAAAGCCTGTCCAGGTTCAGTATGGTTAATGCCTCATTGGAAAAATCGTGAAATATTTTTCGCGCGTCATATTTTTTTTGAAACAAATATTTATTGGTCAAATTGACTAAAAGACCGTATATAGGCTGATGCAGTAACACTATAATAACGGCGCTGATTGCCAGAGACAAAAATCTGGAATGCGGCAAAAATGCCGCTATAAATTCCTGCGTTAATATCGCGACAACTACAATAACTCCAAAAACAAAACCGAACAAACCGGCAAATACAAGCGTCTTCTTTATTATGACTTCAATATCCATAAGCTTATGCCTTAAAATAGCGTAGGATATTATGCTCACCCAGGCGGTCATTATCAAAAACCCAAAGGGATAAAAATCAAATCCATATCCCGGCAGATAATCAATACCGGCCACGGGCCCTACAACAAATCCCCAAAATATATACCTTATCCTGTTAGCTTCACTCACAAAACCACTTTTTAATTTATCATGGTAACCATAATATGACAAAAAAGCGCCCCGGGCAAAAAGTATCGCAAACAGCAATATTGAAAATATATTCAAAAATGTAAACCTAGGATAATATCCCCAATCAAACCTGTAATATCCTTTTATAAATCCATTGGGCGCCCATGTTAAAGCAATACATATTGCGCCTAATAAATAGGTAAAAATTACCAAAGGCCTTTCGTGCCGGTTTAACAGCAGGACAATAAAATGGTGGAATGTCATCGCGGTAAATATTGCTCCAGATAGCGCTATCTTGCCGCATATTGATGCCAACAACAGATCCTCTGTTATATACATGATACTTGCAAAAAATAACCATAAAAAACAGCATAAGCAACCGCATGCAAAAGCTACCTTATAATGCGCTTTATACATCCTTAGCCCTTGCACAAAAATAAACATACCCAGCGCAAGCAAGAACAAACTGGCAATAATGGATAATGAGGCATAAAAATTCATTTACAAAACTCTTTCTGTAATAATTTTGGATAATCTTTTAGCGAGGGCTGCGATACTAAGTATTGGAGGCAGGCCTGTTGATTCGGGAAAAACGCTGGCATCGCATACAAACAAACCCTTGATACGCGTCTCCAGGTCGTTATTAACAACACTCCCTATCGCTGCTGTTCCCCCGGGATGAGCACCCCGGATTTGGGTTGTAAACATATCATTTTTTTGAATTCCCATTTTAGACAAAATATTATTGGCAAAAAGGCTTCCACGTTTTAATCGTCGCATGTCTTCTTCGGACGGAAACTTATGTATCTGCCCGCTTTTATCAACACTACCGTTATTATCGTCTTTTATTTTCGTCATAATACCTACCAATCGTCCTCTCCTTAATTGTTTAGGAAAATAACTTATATCAATGCCGCTATAGTGAAAAGATTCTTCTCGTATTTTTTTCTCTAACCACTTCATACGATTACCGCTCAAAATACGCCTGTTCGGAAAAAGTGTAAGCAAAACTAAAAATGAATCCAAAAAAGGTGATAATATAAAATTATTTTTATTAAAAAACTCCATATCGGTAACAATAGACATTGATGGCTCGTTAAGAAGATTGTATTCCCTTGAAAGACCATACGTGACACTCAAAAGATCGCAGAACAATCCACGCCCTGCTTTTATACCTGAATTCTGCAATATGATGGGTGTTCCTACCGCACCCGCGGATAACACCACAAGGTTTGTTTTGATTACAAAAAAACCACTCCTGTTTCTTCCAACAATACCCACAACTCTGCCTCTACGGATCAATACTTTGCGAGCCTCGGAGCCAACCATCAATCTTACATTATTTGCCAAAGCTTCTTTAACACAATTTAAAGCCGTCCATTTGGAAGCAGGCCTGCACCCTAGTACGCACCGGCCGCAACAAGTGCACTTACGACTTTTAAAAAATTTTGGCATAGGTACCATATTGATACCCAATAGCTTTGAAGCTTCCGATATCTTGCGCGATGTTTTGGATATAAAAGGATTCGGTATGACACCAAGGTCTTTTTCAGCTTCTATATACTCGTTCGATAAATCTATCCCCCTGTCATAAAGCTGTTTTTCTAAAGCCCTCACTCCATTGCCGCAACTTACTATTGTAGTTCCGCCAACCGCAATAGCACGATAGATCAATACACCTTCTTTGCTCCTGCTAAACAATGCGCACTTATCATAAAGTTTGGAAGCAAATAATTCAGATCCTACATTTCTTGGAAAGACACCTTTCTCTATAATATATACTTTTTTGTTAAGAGATGATAATTCCTTTGCGATGACCGAACCACCGGCCCCGGAACCAACAATAACAATATCAGCTCTTAATGTCTTTGGCATGGGATCAGTCTGTTATACTTATTCCTTGCAAATGGCTGGTTTTTGCCCATATATAATTCATCTCTCCAAATGGCCCGCCGCTTTTTTTAGTACCGCCATGCGTAGCAATGTAGAATGAAAAACCAACGTGCCTTGAATTTATTCTCAATAGTCCTGAATTCATCATCTCGCTGGCAAATTTATCTATGAATTTTTTTGACTTGACCCAAGCGGATATCCTTAACCCGTAAGCATTGCAATCTGCAAAACAAGCCATTTTTGAAAAAATGACATCATCCTTATCCAAACCTTGAAACTTTTTGACAGAATTACCGGTTATTTTTACAAGCGGTATAAGTGGAAAAAAATTCTCCTCAACAACACAAAGCATATCCACGGCTTTGCGCTCATCATCAATCTTTAGCAAAGTCGGTTCCAGATAAATTCCATTCGTATCAACTTTTCCATTATAATTTACGCGATGCCCGCCACAAATAACAACCGCCCCTTTTGATTTAGCGTCTTCCAGAAACTCAAAAAACTGTGGTATCTTTATAACTGGCGATAAGCATGTTTCAGGGTCATCGGGAAGGCCTATTTTTAATGCCTTGGCCCTTTTTGCCATTTCATCGCAGAAACAATCAAATATATCTTCGTGTATTAACGCGTTCTTGGGAACCATACATATCTGGGTCGACCCTAAAAACGCGTCCATCAAGGATTTGGCCGCTTGATTTATATCCGCGTCTTTCCATACAAACAGCAAATCATTGCCCGAAAGTTCCAAAATAGGTTTTTTGCCCGCGGCAAATATTTTCTGGCCAATCTCAATACCCTTATCGCTTATACCAAAATGTATAATGTCATTGACGTCCCGGCTTTTAAGCCATTCATCCATAAAGCTGTCGGAATTGCCTATGATGATATTAACGGTGCCCGGCGGAACACCATTCATCCTGGCAGCTTTATCCACAACATTTTTCCAAACATATGTCGTAGCTAAGGGGGTCCTAAAAGGCGGCTTGACTATAATCGTATTTCCGGAAAATAGTGCGCCCGCGGCCACAAAAGAATTGCTTGCCGGAGCATTTTTGGGAGGGCTAAGACATACTACTCCATCTGGCCTTCTTACAAGGTATAATTTTTCATTTCCTGATACCCCGATATTTCTTTTCATTTCTTCTTTAAAAAAATTTAACGATTCAACAGAAAAACCTTTCGCCATACCTTCAAATTCCCATTCAGCAAGCTTCAACGGGTGCCCTTCAACAATAAAAAGTTCTATGATTTGTTTCTTATGCCTGAGAAGTAAATCATGTATATCAACGGCTATCTTATGCCTTTTATCTATTGAAAAATGTCTGTAAACTTTACTTGCCTCATATGCCGCTTTTATGGCATCCTGACAAATATTTTCATCTCCAACAGAATACCGCGCATAAACATATTCATCTGTTTTCTCCGGGATAGAGCCTCTTTTAAGCTCCTTGATTACCGTCCTTACAGCCTTAAAATCAAAAATAGCTTTGCAGGCATAGGGATAATATTCGTAATTTCCTGTATCAATCTCTTTTCCGCCGACCAGTAGTGTATAATTTTCCATAATATTATTTCACCTTTTTTACCAGGTTATGTTTAAAACATACTGACCAAAGCATTTTATTGAGCCTCTCAACGTTTTCTTTGTCTTTTTCCGGATCATAAGCGAACATGTCCACTTTTTCAACCCACATACCAGGGTGGATATCTGCTCCGGCTATACCCAAAGATGCGATAGACTGCTGGCTTCCATGCGCGATCATGGCCTTGGGAGCGTATTTTGATTTCATAATATTCAACATCGTATCCGCCATCGGGGCGGTTTTATCCGTAAACGGCTCCTTGTCAGGAACATCCGTAGCGCATATAACCACATCCGGTTTGAAGCTTTTAAGAACAGCCTGCACGTCTTTCTGGCAATAGACACATTTAAACTCATAATCACCATACCCCTTGATAGGGTATCCTTCTCTATCCGCGGATTCAACTATCGGCAGTAAATAGGGCATGCAGAATTCACTTTCAATGAACATTATCTTCGCGAATGGGACGACGTCTTCTTTCATACGCACATCGGCTAAAGACACCGGTTTAACCAAAGTTACATCTTTCGCCGATAAAACATCTTTTATCCTGTCAACAAGTTCAGTCAAAACAACCGGCTTTGGGAAAAAACCGTCAACACCAAGCCTTGCCATCTCTCCCTTGACCTGTTTATCATAACTTGTGATAACAAGAACCTTCATCTTGGGGTATCTTTCACGGATAAAGCTCAATACTTCAGGCCCCTGCATACCCGGCAGCTGCATGTCCAGCAAAACAATATCGGGCTCTTTACTCTGGATTATCTCCAGCGCGTTCTCGCCTGTCGGGGCAACAAGAAGTTCTATCTCTAATACCTGCGGCAGATAAGCGCGCAGCATATTAATTAGGCTGACATCATCATCTACCGCCAGTACTCTCTTTGTTTTTGGCATCATACCCCCCAAAAAAACGTTTACATGTTTTTTTTGTTGCCGTTACTGTATTATTATAACAAATAGCTATAATATGAGATAGGATAAAATCATAAAATTGAAGGAAATTTTTGACAAACACGTACAATCTGCGGCATAAAAACCACGCGCTGAAACGAGGGCCCGGACGCGGCACAACCCGCGTCACCTGCTAAGAAGACCAAGCTATAAATAACGGCTGTCGGTTCTTTAAATATTACAACAGAATTTTTTAAGGGTAATATCCCTTAGCGGTGAGAAAAATACCTATTGCCAGCATGATAATCCAGCACAATATCAGCATCTTATCATTTTTAGGATATGACCCGGCTATTTTAACGGCAATATCAGGAAAAACAACGAAGAGAACTCCCTTGGCAAACATCAGCCATCCAAAAATCGTAATTATTAAACGCCAATCCGGCGCCCATATATTATGAAAAGCCACTATAGCTGTGCCGGCGCTAAAAATCATAAGCCCTGATATATACAATAAAGCGGGACTCTTGAATAAATCATCCCTGATATTCCATAAAGCCTTTTGGTTCAATAAAACAGTCAAACCTATCACCAGCATAAATGGGCCTATCAGCATGGCCAATACGGTTGAATTCATATGTCCTCCTTTTTGCAGGCCTAAAAATAATTATTCCTCATCAGATTTTTCAAAAACCTTGCTAAAAATACTGCTTACAATTTGATATGTATCAACCGTATCCTCTTGGATCGCGGCATCATTTTGAGATTCAGTATCAGCATCAGCATCCGTGTTTTCAGAGGAGCTATCCTCAATACCAAGCGTTTTATTAAGAGCTTTGGCAAGCTGGCGTTTCCCTTCTAACAGCAAAGCATTCTTACCTATATCAAAAGCTGTTTGCGTGACAGAAATAACAGGCTTGGCGGCCCCCTGGCCTGTAACATAAACAGGGATACTAATATTGCCATCCTGATTAAGCAGATATTGCATAAGAGGCGCTGATTGTGTCATCGCGCCTGAAAGTTCATTCGGGACAACGACCTTGCCTTCCAGCGAATATTTTTGATCAAAGCCCGACCGGATCATGCCGGAAAATATAAACTCCTCCGCTTCTATTAAAACAGGGTCAAACAATATAAGGCCGTCTGATATCTTAAGTTCGGCGGAAGCCTTGTTTATCTGCGTATCCTTATCCTGTAATATTGCTTTGTATCTTTCAGGCAAATTATCCGCTATCTGTGAATACGCGTTAGGCAAAAACGACATTTTATCCAGGACCGTTTTTAAAACATTAAGGTCTACCAACTTGGCTTCTTTAGCCTCCAGCTTGCCGTTACCGGTAAATGAGCTTAAGTCTTCGCCTCTGCCGTTAATCCGGATATTGCCGTTTACCAGCCCCTCTACCCTGACTCCAAAACGGGATTGGTCTAACGCCTCTGACAGGTCAATACCATCAAGCCTGGCAGAAAAAGCGAAGTTTTTAGCCCCTGCATAATCCTGCATCTTAAATCCCATAAAAGCCTTGCCTTTACCGATGGCCGCTTGAGCGCTATCCATGGTAAAATCATTTTCCGTCAAGTCAAACTCCGCGTCTATATTCTTTATGGGAAGGAGCAATTCTTTGAATTTAACTTCACCTTCTTTTAACTGCCCGTGGCTTACCAGCCGATTCAACCCTTTGGCGCCGGCTGACATGTCTTTTACTAAAGCATAGAAATTCCCCCGGACACTCTCCGGCAAGCGGGCATTTTTAAAAACCGGCGCGCTTGCCTTTAATCGGTCTATTGAAAAAGCGGATAAGTCGGCTTCAATTGTCGTATTTTCAAACCTAATATCCTGGCCTTGCAAAAAGAACCCGGACCTGCCCTTAATTTTGATATTGGGCGAACTACTCAAATAAGCCAGCCCTATATTAAAATCAAACATGGAATCCAGCTTAAGATCCTTTATCTCGCAATCAATAAGAGAGGCGGTAAACGATATGCCCGGAGCTATTTCTTTCATGCTTACTGCTCCGTTTTTAAGGCTTATGTCCGCGTTAAGGGCCTTCAAACCTTCATTTGTCAAAAGCATGTCTTTTACCCGAGCACTTAATTGACCGCTTAAGGCGTCTGGGAAATGGGTTGTTTTTGACAAAACCGGCAAAGTTTTTATACGCTCAAGGCTTATCTTAGAAAGATCGGCCCAGAGCGCCGCTTGGTTCATACGGATACTCTTATTCGCGGCATCCATCAGAAGACTGCCGTTTAGCGAAATATTGGTCTCATTGCCTTCATACGCAAACGAGATATTAAAATCAAAAGGCCTATTAAAAGAGATGTTTTTGGCGTCTGCGTTTATTTTTTTTGACATTATGCGCATGCCTGAAGAAGGTCGTGTTATTGATATGCCGCCATCAGCCAAAGACAAATCCATATCTATATCGCCTATCCCTTTATCGCTTAAAACAGCATTTTTTACCAAAATCTTTAACTCGCCATTAAGAGAATCCGGCAGAGGCATATCTTTAAGCGATGGGAAGTTTTTTAATTTTTCCAATGAAATCTGACCCAGGTCAATTGAAACCTTAATACCGTTTAATCTGGCCTGATTCTTTAACATATCAGGGTCTACCCTGCCCTGCAAATACAGATTTGCCTCTGATGACAATACAGCCGCGTTAAGCAGTATATCAAAAGGCCTGGACAGCGAAAACCCGCCGACTTCCAGATTGATCTTTGATACGGAAATATCTGCCGCGGGAGACGCTGAATTGTCGGAAAAATAAACAGCCGCGTCAAAAACCTTGATGGAATGAATAAAAAATGCTGCTAAAGCGGGTTTGGAGGAGCCAGAAAATTTATGGCTTGCGGGTAACACCGAGGCATCCGCGGCCTTATTACCTATTGTCTGGACGTTTAAAAGGCCGTTTTTATCTCGTATGATATTTACCGTAAGAGAACTGACGGCAATATCTGAAGCGGCAATATTTCGTTTCTTTATACTGGATATTAAATCAACGCCCGCGTTTATTTCTTTCGCGAAAATAAAATCTCCCGTGCCAAAAGCAGGGTCATCTCCCACAGCAAAATCATTTAGGCGAAGCCTTAAACCCCGGGCCCATGATATCTTAAGCTCAATATCCTTAAAGTCAACCGTCCTGTTAAGAGCTTCTCCGGCCATTTTAATTATTTGAGGCCTGTACCTGGCAATGTCAAAGTTTCTGATAAATACATAAACAGCGCCCGATATGACAACAAATAATATAAATAAACTAAAAAATATTGCCGCGGCAATTTTAATATATCTATTCACGACGCGCGTGCCTCCATTTAAAGATACCGATAAACACATGTAGACTATGTTCTTCTACGAAACAGTAGAACTTATATGTTTTTTATTATATCACCATCAATGGCCTCATTGAAGTATAATTTTTTAACGCGAACAATCTTTACGCGGGCATATGTTTGCATGAAAACGCCTTTTACACGCGTAAAAATCGGATTGGGGGGGGTTAAAAAAATTTAAATCTGGGTAGAATTTTAATAGCTTTAAAGACCCGCTGTCCCGGATCAATTAGCCCATCCGCACAATATCAGCTTATCCGCTCTTTTAAGGCTCTTAATGTGGTATTCTCTCTTTTGGGCTTGAGACCTGGTAGGATATATCTCGGAATGGATAAGCTTTACCGGCCGGCGATATTTCGTATACCTGCAACCGCTTCCTTTATTGTAAGCATTTATGCGGCGGGGAAGGCTATTAGTAACGCCCGTGTAAAGGGTTTCATCGTGGCATTTAACAATATAGACATGCCAAACCATAGAATTGCCCATTTCAAAACCTGCTTGCGCGGCCTAAAAACACTGCTATCCGTGCTAATAGACACAACTCCATAAGTTTTAATACCTATCAGATCTTATGGTATTTATGTTTAAAAAAACAAAACTTATAAGGAATATTATTCCCTTATTAGAAATGTTTTATGTTAATACGCCTCTGCGCTTTTAAGCTTTCTTATCGGTCAAGACGAGCCACAGAGCGTGAATAACGCCGGGTATGGCAAACAACAGCGTCAAGACAATGTTAACCCAAAAATGGGTACTTACCCCTACCTGCATGAATGCCGCCACAGGAGGAAGAATAACAGCGAGAATAATCTTTACCAACTTCATGGTAATGCCCCCTTTCTGTTATGTTGGACTGTTTGTTTATGATTTAAAAAATTCTTAAAAAAAGCGCAACTGTCAATAAAACAAAACTATTGCGCAAAAAAAATTATACATCCTTCAAAAGTAAATTTGCCTGCGATTTTTCAATGATCTTATTGAAACCTTCCAAGCTGTTTCTAATTTTCTCTAACTCTTTTGTCTCTAT
Organism: Candidatus Omnitrophota bacterium; assembly: GCA_028716165.1. NCBI lineage: Bacteria > Pseudomonadati > Candidatus Omnitrophota > Candidatus Omnitrophota bacterium. The sequence continues at coordinate 2,941 of JAQUQI010000004.1, read as the reverse complement.
GGCAGGTATAGAATCGGTCCCGTATTGCTCAAGCTTGGCAACAACATACTGAATAGTGAGTAAATGTATATCAATTGCCGGCTGATAGGCGGGCGTCCTGTTTGAATTTTCCGCGACAGCAATCAATACTCCGGCCATGGCTAATTCATACAATATATCACGCGCCAGCCTTACGGGAATACCTAATATATTAGATATCTTTTGCGCGGTAAGGGGTTTTTCGCCTGAAGCAAAATTTTTGCTAATCAGATTTACTATCCTCAACGCGAGTTGGTTCTTCAGCGCTCGGCTGACGTTTAGGCAGTCCGGCTCAAATTCATAGGTATCTACATTCTGATGCGCAAAAGAAACTTCAGCGCCTAATAACACGATCCTCCAGCTTAACTGTAACCACACCAAAAACAAGGGTAAAGCGGCAAAGCTTCCATATATAGCATTATATTTAGCTACGCCTACCTGAAAATAAACGTATATCCATTGCATAACCTGATACACGGTACCGGCGACTATGCCCGCGAGAATACCGGATTTGAGATTGACTTTTGTGTTTGGAATAAAAATATATATAAAAGTAAATACAACCCAAATGACTGTATATGGTAAAAATCCAAGTACAAAATTTATCAAAGGGGCTATTGCCCCCAGCAAAGATATGTTTTGGGTCACCATCCTTGCCTGGGTGCTGATAAAAACAGTGGCGCTACTTGCTATAATCAGCAATATGGGGCAAATCAATACCACCGAGAGATAATCGGTAAACCTGCGCATAAAACTGCGCATATTTTTTATACCCCAAATATCGTTAAAAGATTGTTCAATATTACCCAACACTTTGATAACTGCCCAGAACAGGAGCGCGACGCCTACGCCAGCGATAACTCCTCCTTTGGTATTCTCAAGCAGGGAATGAGAAAAATTAACAATATTAAGGAGGACATCATTCTGCACGGGTATTTTTTCCATCAGATGCTTCTCAAGGATCTTATCAAGGCCGAATCCTTTGGCTATGCCAAAAATCATCGCGAATACGGGCACAATGGACAAAAGGCTATAAAACGTCAGGGCTGAAGCGCGAAGTGAACATTTGTCTTCGTTAAAACCGCGCAGCGATAAAAGAACAACCCTTAGATTTCTTATAAGAAATGAGCTTTTTTTCGGAAGGTCTCTCAACCTGATACGCCAGATATCTTTATTTAAATAATTAACAACCTTATTTTTCATATATCCTTTCCCTGCTTTCTTAAATAAAATACCATAATTATAAAACAAGCTCAATCATAATCAGCTGTATTCCAAAAATAATGTCCCCATGAAAATTTACCGGGCCTCATTCGTTTCAAGCCCGGGCGGGATTTTAAATATGCCCTATGGGTGAACTATTATCGGCGGCTTTCTTAATAATCGCGCCTGTCCATAGAAAACCTATAGCGGCAGACAGCATATCAGTTAGAAGCCTGCCCAAGAAAATGCCATAAATTCCAAGGAATTTCGCGCCGAAATACACTAAGGGTATCATCAAAAAAACCACGCGGATTGCGGTTAAAGAAGCTGCAAAAAGCGGTTTATGTATCCCGGTAAAACAAAAAGTGGCATAGCGATGCACTTCCAGGAAACCATAACCAAAACAGGTAATATTGATATAGCGGACCAGGACATTAATTACTTCGGAATCGGAAGAAAACAATTTGCCCAGGGGCCGCGCGATAACCAAAAAAACTATCGCAATAATAAATCCGAAACTAAGCGCAAAAAACATTGACCCCTTACGTGCAGACCTTATCCGGTCAAAACGCCCGGCCCCGTAATTTTGGGCGATAAATGGGACCAGCGACATTCCCACCGTCATAGGAATCATAAACGCGAACATCTCAATACGGCTCGCGACCCCTACAGCGGCAACCGCGGCCTCGCCGAATCCGGAGATTATCTTGATAACAATCATTGCGGACAACGGAACCAGGAGATAACTTAAAGTCGTAGGAACACCGATATTTAGAATCCTGCGCCAAGAGGCGGCAACGCGGCCAAACGAATGAGAAACAAAAAGAATTAAGTGATACCTTTTATGGATAAATATAAATGCCGCGATTAATATGATAGTCTCGGAAATTACCGTGGCAAGCGCCGCCCCGCTTATCCCCATCCTCGGGAATCCGCATAATCCGAAAATCATAACAGGGTCAAGGATAAAATTCAGCACGGTGCCAAAAACCATAAGAAAGCTTACTGCCTTAGTGTGGCCGGTACCGATAATTATATCGGCGAACATCATGTGTAAGACCCTGAAAAGCAATCCGTAATACCAAATTGACATATACTGCTGTGCCAGCGCAAAGACATCCCCTTCCGCGCCTAAACGCATAAAAACAGGCTTGATCGTCAAAAGCCCGGCTGCTGTTAAAGCCAGCGCTACGCTTGACGATAAAAAAGCCGCGTGTGTCGTAATACGAGCGGCAGTCTTTTGCTTCCCCCTGCCCAAAGCATGGGCCACTACTGTCATGGCGCCTGTTCCCAACCCGCGCATGATAAAACCAAGAAGCATGACAACCGGAAACGTAAATGACATTGCCGCCAAGGCATTAGTACCTAACCGTGACACAAACCACGTATCAACCAAATGATACGCGTTCATGGCAAACGTTCCGGCTAACATCGGAAGAGCCATGCGTGTTATGGTAGGAAAAACCCTGCCTTTGACTAAAAGCGGCATCCTGTTTACCTCAATTATTAGATAGGGTCATAAAAACAATTTATTTAATCACTTGAAAGATTATAATATAAAAAAAGATTTATTACTACTGGATTTTAAAGGCAGGTTACGTCAACAAAATTCTGTAAATTCTTTTAAGGGCTTAACCTTCCATTGGTTGTTTAAGTGTGTAAAAATAGCATAAATTATCCGTTCGCAGCTTTGCTTGTTGCTAAAGCATGAGAACACTCT